>DASVBB010000134.1:0-34131 GCA_036376045.1 Nitrospira sp. | reverse complement strand
ATCGCCCGTCCTGACCAGAACCCGCAACTCCGGCATCAAGAGTCCGGCTTGCAGCGCTGCCTGGCCTATGTCGGCCAATGGCCGCCGGAGATTCTTTTCAATGTCATTGCTGAGCGCCTTGAGCGGAGAGACGTACAGGACTTGCGTACGGTCTTCGAGTTCCCGTCCAAGCGCTTGCACAAACAGCCGATCGATGCTGGAGAGAAAGGCTGCAAAGGTCTTCCCCGAACCGGTGGGAGCGGCAATGAGCGCATCCTGTCCGGACTGGATGGCGGGCCAGGCTTCGGCCTGCACGTCGGTCGGAGCGCCAACAGATGAAGCGAACCACTCAGCAATGAGAGGATGGAAGCGGGTCAACGGCATCCGGGGATGCTAGGATGCCGTCAGCGTTGAGTCAAGGGCCGCCCGCGAAGGTCTCGTCCGACGATCACTTCACAGCAAAATCTGCGACATTCTCCCCTGCAGCGAGCGTGGTGTTGAGCTTAGCGCTCACGCCCGGAGACGAAAATTGAACACGGTACAGTTCAATGATCGCTGGGTTGTCCTGATTGGCTCGGTAGATCGCACTGCTGCTATCGGGCGAGACTGTGTAGGTTTCGACATTTTGGCCTACGGTTGTTAATGCAGGATTAAGCTTTACAGAACCAGGAAAACCAAACACCACTCGGTAGATCTCCTTGATGTTGTCGGTGTCTTGATCGGCCCGATAGACAATTCCTGCGCCATTCGGAAACAAAGCAAAATCCTCTACATCTTCTGTTCCAGTAAACGGTGGGCTCGTGTAAGCTGGATTCAACGGAACTGTAGGCGGGGTTCCTGAAAACTGCGATCTGAACAACTCGAACACATCATTGGCGTTCTGATCGGCGATGTACACGGCCCCGGTGTTGTCCGGAATCACATTAAACAACATCACATCTCCACAGATAGCAGGTCCAGGCACACAGCTAGCCAGAGGGCCGTTCAGTTTGGTACTGGCTGCTGATCCTGCTGTGGGCACACTGTAGAGTTCAAAAACCTCATCAGTGTCCTGATCGGCTCGATAGACAACAGACAGCCCGTTTGGCGTCACAGCAAAACCCGTCACGTTTGCATTATTTGGATTAGTCCCAGAGACGGTGTTGAGTTGGATGCTGGCACCGCCTCCGGTTGGCACAGCAAACAACCGGTCCGAGTTAAGAGGCCGATTGGCAATATACACGACTTTCTGGTTGTCAGATGTTGTTGCGAATGCCTTCACGCTCTGTCCGGGTCCCAGCACGCCGGAAATGGCCGGGTTGTTTGTTCCCGGCGTCGCAAACAGCTCAACATATAACTGAAACACATCATTTGCAGCTGGATCTTGATCGGCACGATACACGACGCCTGTACTGTCCGGCAGGATGACAAAGGCATCCACATCTTGGCCAGTCGGTGGTGTATAGGGTGGGTTGAGTTTTGAGTTCACCCCGGTTGCCAGGACAGTCTGGAAGATCTCGAACACGTCGTCGTTGGATTGATCTGCAATATACACGACAGAATTGCTGTTCGGTGTGACGGCAAACTCTTCGACGTTTCCCCCTGTCACCAGGACTCCGTTGAGCTTGGTGCTCACTCCGGGATTGGATAAATTCACGCGCCAAAGTTCGAAGACTCCAGTCTGTTCTTGATCAGCGATGTAAATTACGGCGGTGGCATCGGGAGTCAACGCGAACCGTGTCACAGAACCGCCGGCTACCAGCGGCGAATTGAGTTTGGTCCCTGACGTGGCCAGGAACAATTCAAAGACACCAATGTTGGTTTGATCTGCCAGATAGACGAT
The DNA here is from genome assembly GCA_036376045.1 of Nitrospira sp. Lineage (GTDB taxonomy): Bacteria > Nitrospirota > Nitrospiria > Nitrospirales > Nitrospiraceae > Nitrospira_C. The sequence goes on along the minus strand of DASVBB010000134.1, from coordinate 32,330 downwards.
CGTTCCGCTGGATGAGACGACCGGGGGCGCGCTAGCATCATCGCTCGGGCAACCCGTCAGAAAGAGCGCTGCAACGGCCATCAGGAACAGAGAGGCTTTATAGGCCATGGGGTACACCATAGGGGAAACACCTGGGGGCGTACAATTCGTATCGCCACGTAGCGCAGAATTCGTATCGCACCGCTTAGCTGGTTTATACCATCAGAAGCCCGATGTGCCAACGAAAGAGCGAATCTGCTCAAGAGACCTCACGCGGTCATGCCGCAACATGACCGCGAAGTCGTCTCGGCCGAAGCTAGAAGGCGAGGAATGTGTTAGGGGCGTCCCGCCGTCGCGATTGCCCGCGGCGTCACCCCGGCTGGGAACGGCGAACCGGATACCACGGCGAGCGCCCCGGAAGTACTATTGATCGTATAGGCGAAGACGTCGTTCGAGCCCTGATTTGCAACATAGAGAAAGGCCCCGTCGGGTGATATCGTAGCGGCTGTCGGGGTGGTGCCCGCCGCTATCGGCACGCCGAGGGGCGCGAGCACGCCGGTTCCCGGATTGGCCGTGAACCCAGACACCGTGTTCGAGCTTTGGTTCGTGACGTAAAGAAATGATCCGTTGGGTGAGATCGTGATGCCAGTCGGAGTGATGCCGGTGGCGAAGGGGGACCCTGCGACCGGCGTCAAAACTCCGGTTGACCCGTTGATCGCCAATGCCGAGACATAGTTCGAACCTTGATTTGACACATAGAGGAACGCCCCGTTCGGAGAGACAACGACTCCGGTCGGCGTGGTTCCAACCGCAAAGGGCGAACCGGCGACCGCCGACAGTTGCCCGCTCGCATTGATCGTATAGGCCGATATGTTATTTGAACCCTGGTTAGCAACGAAAAGGAACGATCCATTGGGCGAACAGGTAACTCCCGCGGGCGTAAAACCTGCACCGAACGGAGATCCGGCAACGGGACTCAGCACTCCTCCCGCACCAATGGCATACGCCGAGATGTTGTTGGAAGCCTGATTTGTGACAAAAAGAAACGAGCGATTGGGAGACAGCGTGACCCTCAATGGTGTATTTCCGGCGGGGAACGGCGACCCAGGGACGGCCGTCAGTGTTCCAGAGGATGGATTGACCGTAAATGCGGAGACGTTATCCGATCCTTGATTGGCTACATAGGCCATCGTCCCGTCGGAAGAGATCGCGATGCCCCCGGGAGTCGTCCCGCCCGCAGTCACCGGTGAGCCGGCAACTGGAACCAAAGCGCCCGTGGTTCCGTTGATCGTGTAGGCCGACACATTGTTTGAGGCTTGGTTGGCGACATACACGACAGCTGACGTAGCAGCCGGCGGAGGAGGATTGTTCCCCTCATCGTCCCCTCCACAGGCGTTGAGCATGAGAAGGACAAGTAGCGCAAGGATTGGGACACTTTGTCTTATGATGGCGATGGCTTTCATAGGAAACCCTCCCCATACCGAGAAACGCATGCTCTTTACTCAAAACACATGCCAAGATACCTAGTTGATTTCCGTAGATTCTCATCAATCTGGAGGAGGCAAACTGTTCGCAATTCCAGACACCGGTTGGCAAGATGAGGAAGCGAGAAAAGGTTGTGGTTCTTGGAGCGGGATATGTGGCCCGCTTTTTGCCCTTACTGACAAGTTCTTACCAGACAGTCCTGTATACCAGCCGGGATCCGGAGCGCCATCTCACCTGGATTCCACAACAGCAGCGCGTGCAATTCAATCTGTCACGACCGGACACGTGGGGTCATCTTCCGTCCGGCGCCGATTTCCTCTGGTGCTTTCCTGCGCAGCCGCTGGAGGCCGTTCGCCAGTTTGCTCACTCCATCGGATCATTCAGCACACTGGTTGTGCTGGGCAGCACCTCGGCCTATGACATCAGTGGTTCGCCGGAATACCCGCCACCTTGGCTCGATGAAACAGCGCCTCTCGACTTGAACAGACCGCGCGTGCAGGGCGAAGAATTCCTTCGCAACGAACGCGGAGCCATCGTCTTGCGGGTGGCCGGCATCTACGGGCCCGGACGTCACCCCTACAGCTGGATCAGAACGGGACGTGTCACCCTCTCAGACAAATATGTCAATTTGATTCACGTGGAAGACTTGGCCGCCATCTGCCTCGCGGCCCTACAGTGCGGCGCTCCTGGAACGGCCTACAATGTCAGCGACGGGACGCCACGGACGTGGAGGGACATCGGCCGGGGACTCTCCGGAGATGATATCGGTCACACGGCGGAAGGAAGACAGGAGCAGGCATCAGGAAAGCGGATCAATACGGACAAACTTCGTTCGCTGCTTCAAGAGGCCCGCCTCTCACTTCGTTATCCGGATCTGTTCCGTTCACTTGAGCAGCTCCATGACGAACAGATTTCGGGCTAACTATCTCGGAATTCCCCCGACTATCCGAAACGCAGCAGCGACATCACCGCCAGACACACGAGGAAATTATTGATTGCATGGGCCAGGATCCCAGGCCCAAGGCTCCCGGTCTTTTCATAAATCCACGCCCATAAGACCCCGCTCCAGCACACACTGATGAGTCCGACCACGCCATAGCCATGCGCGAGGCCGAAAATCATTGCGCTGATCAGCGCCGCCGGGAGGAACCGGAATTTCCGGCGCAGGATCGCAAAGAGCAACCCGCGAAATACCAGTTCTTCGAAGAGCGGAGCCAGGATCACGTACTCGATCAGACTCACCATCGTCAACGACCCCGAGCCCCAGACCAGATCTTCATCGAACCATTCGGTCCAGTGGCTCGCAAGCTGCCATTGCTCTGCCACACGGTCCATGACCCATTCACCCCACAGACCGGCCGCGACGACCGCCAGCACCGCAGTCAGCAACCGTCCCACGGACGTCCAGGGAAGACCGAGGCCAAAGCCTTCTTCAAAGGTCATGCCGGCCGGCCGGAAGAGATGGAAATAGGCCAGCGCCAAGAGCGGTACGTTCGTCAACGGAATCGCGAGGGCGCGTAACGAGGCATTCTCCGGCGGCAGGTAGACGAGGCACATCGCCATGATGATGGCACCGAGCGCACCGCCGCGCAGCAACACGGCCGCTCCCACGCGACCCGGCCAAGGCGGCGGAATCCCCGGATCATGCAGCCGGATCGAATTCCTGCCTGCCCGGCTTGCCCGCCAGATCATGACCAGGCAGCCGGAGCCGATCAACATGATGACCAGCTCGACGACCGTCAATCTGCGCGAATAGGCATACAGCCGGTCGCCACGCCGGTCTAACTGATCTTGGAGGACCGAAGCCAGTTCGATGTGGCCCGACCGCTGGGCCAGTCTGAGCATGAGGCGATCATAGAACCACCCCACCGGCAAGACATCAGCGAGACGGCCCTGCAGCGCCTCGACAGCGTCGCGATCGGGAGGAGGCTCTTCACTGTACGCCGCGCGTATGATCTCCGCATACTGTGGAAGCGGAGCAGCCAGGTGGTTCCATTCATGGACTGAAAGCAGGACTTGCGGCATCTGTCCGCATTCGGCTTGAAGGATAGCGAGTTCCAAGGGCACGACGGGATCCTCGGATCGCACCGCCAACTCCTGATACCAGGCGATGGCCTGAGCCCGCTCGGATACACCATCACCCGACACCCACTCCATGACGCGCTGCTCCCACGCGGGAGCCCGCCTCAGTCCCTCCTCAGCGTCCATGGTCCGCCCCACCATCAAGCTGAGCGCCTGCTCTGGCTCGTCGAACCGATCGAGCTTCAGCGCTGAGGAGGCCATCGCCATCACCGCGGCAAACGAAAGGATCAGAAAGAGGGCCGAAAGCCAGCTGACCGTGGCGGAATAATGCTGGGGAAACGATCCGACGGCGGGCGGCGCTTCGGTTTCCCGCCACCACGAACGGGCTGGTGGAGAGGAAGAAGGGGAAGCGATTACAGGAGATCCATCCATGACGGCCTGCACTATAACATGCCCATTTTCAAGCCAAAAACCCCCTCAAAAGTAACGACGGGATTCCCACGAGTCGAACTGGCTGCAAGAGGCACGAGTCCGTTATACTGCCCAGCCGAAGTATGTGCCGTGTGTGACGTCGTTCTCGACCACCATGACCCTTCAGGAATTCAGCCCCCCGCGTCGCTTGCTCCTCGGTCCCGGCCCGAGCCTGGTGCATTCCCGCGTGTTGCGCGCCCTCTCCGCACCGCTGCTCGGTCATTTGGATCCGGTATTTCTGAACCTGATGAACGACATACAATCTTCCTTACGCACAGTCTTTGAAACCGAACATCCTTTCACGATTGCCATTTCCGGGACGGGTTCTGCCGGAATGGAGGCATCGATCGTTAATCTTGTAGAGCCGGGAGATTCCGTGATCGTCGGCATCAACGGCGTCTTTGGCACCAGACTGGCATCGATCGTCGAACGCTGCGGCGGCAAAGTGATCCGTATCGAAGCGCCGTGGGGAGCATGCGTTGATCCGGACGCCGTCGAGCAAGCGCTCACTCGCTCGGGACCTGTCAAAGCGGTGGCCATTGTCCATGCGGAAACTTCCACAGGCGTCCTTCAACCGCTCGAGGGCATCGGCGCGCTTTGCCGGCGTCACGGCGCGATGTTCATCGTGGATGCCGTGACCTCACTCGGCGGCCTTCCGATCGGCGTCGATCGGATCGGGATCGACGTGTGCTACAGCGCCACCCAGAAATGCTTGAGCTGTCCCCCGGGCTTATCGCCGTTCACCATGAGTGAGCGGGCGCTGGCAGCCGTCAAAAAACGCCAGACGCCCTGTCAGAGCTGGTATTTGGATATGGGATTGATCGCGGAGTACTGGGCGGAAGGGAGCAGAGCCTATCACCATACGGCGCCGATCTCGATGCTGTATGGGTTGCGTGAAGGGTTACGGCTCGTCGAGGAGGAGGGCCTGGCGGCTCGGTACAAACGCCATCACACCAACAGCGAGGCGTTGCTGGAAGGTTTAGCAGCACTTGGACTCGAGCCACTACCGCCAGCCGGCAGTCGCTTGCCCATGCTGAACTGCGTCACGATCCCCGACCACATTGCTGAGGCGGACGTCCGCGGCCAGTTGTTATCGCAATATGGCATTGAGATCGGCGGAGGGTTGGGTGCGTTGAAGGGTAAAGTGTGGCGAATCGGACTCATGGGCGAATCGTCGACCGAGGCCAACGTCCTGACCCTGTTGAACGCCCTGGAGGCACTCTTTCTCGAAGGCGGCTGGCTGCGAACGCCGGGAGTGGCTCTGCAGGCCGCGTCCCGAGTGTACAGCCACGTGGCCTGATGACCGGAGGTATGGGATTGTATGGAGAATAAACCGTTGCTTTGGGTGCTCGGCGGTGCAGCGTTCGCGTTTACAGCCGTCGTCGGCTACTGGATCTTTGCCATCGCCCTGGCCAATCAGCTCAAGTCGGACCAGGTCTCCCCGCAGAGAACGGCGGAGTTCATCCACGCCATCCTGGAAGCCAACCGGAACAACTACACCGACAACGTTGTCGTCAAGCTCAGCCGTGACGGCATCGAGGCACATGAACACTGGCGGGATGAACGCGGCGTGCCGCTTCCGGCGCAATTCCTGCTGGAATCAGGCCGGTTAGTGGCCATCAAAGACCTCGGCTTCTCCTTCCGTCTGGCCAGCCTGACGCCGATCTACGCGTGGAACGGCGCCAACAGCGATCTTGAACGCATCGGACTGTCGGCCGTGCAGAAAGACCCGTCGGAGCCCCATTATGGGATCGTGCGGCGGGGCGAACTTCGGCTCTTTCAAGCCGTCTATGCCGATCGGGCCGTCTCGCAAGCCTGCGTCGATTGCCATAACCGGCATCCCAACAGCCCACGCCGCGACTTTAAGCTCAATGATGTGATGGGCGGTATCATCATCACGTTTCCAATCGGCAGCTAACGACATGGCCCTCGCGATCCATCACATCCGGCTGATTGACGGAACCGGACAAACGATTGAACCGGCCACAGTGATCGTGCGCGGGCATACAATTGCCGCCGCCGGCCCCAGCCGAACAACTTCCATTCCGCGTGGCGCAACCCGAGTCAATGGACGGGGGCTCACGCTGCTGCCTGGACTGATCGATTGCCACGTTCATCTTTGCTGGCGGGGGGAGGCGGATGTCGTAAAAGCCACTGAGCGAGAGACCCCAACCGAAACGCTATTGAAAGCCAGCCTATCGGCCGGGCAGACGCTGGAGGCAGGCGTGACGACCGTTCGGGATGTCGGCTCGCGCGACCATTCGATTTTTGCGCTGAAAAAAGCGATCGACAAAGGGCTGACTCCAGGCCCCCGAATCATCGGAGCAGGCCTTGCGATTTGCATGATTGGAGGGCATCTGCGGCGGGTCATTGCCCAGGAAGTCGAAGGAGTCGAACAAGTCCGCCAGGTCGTGCGCGAACAGATCGACGCCGGTGCCGAAGTGATCAAAGTGATCGCCTCCGGAGGAGTCCTCACGCCGGGCACCTCCCCGGATCAGGCACAGATGACGCTGGAAGAACTTCGCGCCGCCGTGGATGAAGCGAAGCAGGCCGGGCGTAAGGTCGCTGCCCATGCGCACGGCGCCTCTGGGATGAAAAATGCCATTCGGGCCGGCGTCCATTCGATTGAGCATGCCACGTTAATGGACGAAGAAGCCGCCTGTTTGTTCGAGCAGCACGGCGTGTATATGGTCCCGACACTCTCGGCACTCGCCACGACGGGTGCGTGTCGACACGGCTGTGGGATTCCCGACGACGCGCTCGAGAAGGCCAAGAGCATGACGAAGCGCCATCAGAGCAGCTTCAAGCAAGCCCATCGTCGGGGGCTCTTAATCGCCATGGGGACCGATGCTGGAACGCCCTTCAATCATCATGGACACAACGCCCAGGAGCTTGAACGAATGGTTGCGCTCGGTATGAGTCCGATGGAGGCGATGATCGCTTCCACGTCAGCCGCTGCCCGATTGATCGGCATTGACGGTCAGGTGGGAACGATCGCGCAAGGCAAAGAAGCCGATTTGCTGCTCATCGAGGGCAATCCGTTGCGGAAGATCGACCTGCTGCGCGATAAACGCCGCCTCGTCGGTGTCATGAAGGCAGGACGGTTTGTTGCAGGACCGCTCTCCCATTCTCGCTGACATCGTTACCGTCGCTCGTAAAACAGTTCCAGCGCCGAGGCGAATCCGTGGAGACGGCCCTTCTTGAAGTGCTCATCGAGCCGGGCCCGCAAGGAACGAATCCCGCCTGCGTCGTTTCGGCCCACGACACCTTGCGACACCATCATCTGTGTGGCCACTTCCACCAGCCGTTTTCTGCGGCCTTCCATCTCTTCGGTCGTCAGCTCCGTCATGATCTCCGCCGCACGTGCATGAATAACCGATTCCTTGAATGAATCGTAGCCTTGATCCTGGACGACCCGCTCGCGGATCAGCGCCAACTCCGTCTTCACTCTTGGGACATCCTTCATCAGGACGGCAAACAGCTCTTTGCGCCCTTCGTCGAACAGTTTTTTCTCCATTTCCTCGAGCAGCACGCCGACGTCGACCACGTCCGGGGCGAATTCGTCCCCCCAGTTGAGTCGATCGTAATTCCGGCGCGCTTCCGCATCGCCGATTATCTCGTAGGCGGCATTAATCTCGCGGATCTTCTCTTCCGCGTCCTTGCTGTTGGGATTCCGATCGGGATGATGTTCGAAAACCAGCTTCCGGTAGGCTTTCTTGATGACGTCGCCGGACGCCTCACGAGACACGCCCAAAATGTGGTAAAAATCCACGCGCGGCATGGCCGCGACTATATCACGGGCTTTCTCGCGGCTTCACCTTGACTCCCGCCAGCAACAGCCGTAGCCTGGCGCGCCATGCATCCTGCCCTTACTGAACTACCCTCATCCTCCGGCAACCGATCCTGGTTTCATGGCGTGACCCGCTATCAATGGGTGGTCTTGTTCGTCGCGTGGCTCGGCTGGGTATTCGATGCGATGGATGCGACGATTTATGCCATCGTGCTGCATCCAGCGCTGCATGAGCTGCTCGATCACTCAGACGGAGCACCGACGGCCGAACGCATCGGGTGGTACGGCGGCATCATCTTTTCGATTTTTCTGATCGGCTGGGCCATCGGTGGGATCACGTTCGGCATCTTGGCCGATCGCTTCGGCCGGACGAAGGTCCTGATGGCCACGATCATCATTTACGCGGTCTTCACCGGTGCCGCGGCCCTGTCTCAGGACTGGTGGCATCTGGCAATCTACAGATTTCTGACGGCGCTCGGGATCGGCGGGGAATGGGCGGCGGGCGCAGCCATCGTCGCGGAGACGTGGCCGGAGGAGAAACGCGCGAAGGCGGCCGGTATTTTACAGAGCGCCTGGGCAGTCGGGTTTTTTCTTGCCGCCGGCTTTAATCTCGTCTTCAAGGATACGTATGGATGGCGCGGGCTGTTCCTGATCGGCATCCTTCCGGCATTCGTGGCCCTGCTCGTCCGGTGGTGGGTCAAGGAACCGGACCGTTGGACTCACGCCCACGCACAGCGGGTCATCCCTCTGTCAGCGATCTTCGAAGGCGAGCTGAGGCGGGCGACGCTGGTCGGCTCGGCATTGGCATTCGTCGCGGTGTTCGGTCTTTGGGGGTCGACCAATTGGGCCCCAACCCTCGTTCATGAGTTGCCGGAATTTCAGGGAGCGGACTCCGCCACGCTGACCAAGTCTGTCAGCTATGCCATCATGGCGTTGAATGCCGGAGCGATTTTTGGCTATCTCGGGTTTGGCCCTCTCGCCGACCGTTTTGGGCGGCGGGCGGTGTTTGCGTTCATGTGTGTCGGCAGCTTGATCATGCTGCCGGTCACTTACCTGGTGCCCTCCCATTATGCCGGGGTGCTGATGCTCTTACCGATCCTCGGCTTCTTCAACAACGGCATTTTCAGCGGCTTTCCGATTTATCTTCCGGAGCTCTATCCCACCAGACTCCGGGCCACTGGCGCAGGCTTCTGCTTTAATGCCGGGAGGATTCTGGCCTCCATTTCGCCGTTCATGACCGGCTGGCTCGTGACGGCACTCGGCACCTTCGGCCGCGCCGCGAGCACGGTGGCACTGATCTACCTTCTCGGCTTGGTCATCCTGTGGTTTGCGCCGGAAACCAAGGGCCGCCCGCTCAGGGACTAGGGGTGCCGTCACACCCCTCCCACCCTTGACTTTGCTCCTGAGAGGCTTATTTCTACCTGTATGGATAATCCACAGGCCCCTCGTGCCCTCTCGCATGACGAACGCCACGCAGCCGAGGCGGCCTTCGCCGGCCGTCCCTGCAACCCCCGCTGGTCCGCCCGAGCGAAGGCGGTCTATGAAGGGATCGTGAACTCGCTTCCGACTCCGGTGATACCGGAAGAACCGTCAGCGCCGGCACCCGTCGAAGCTCCGCTACAAGACACGCTGCAGGACGCTGCCCGCACGATGCCGACACAGATACCGTTCCAGCAGGCACTCGACGCCGGGTCCTTGATCGACGTCACGCCGACGGCAAGACAACTCGGCTTGTCGTTTTCCGTCACGGTGACGAAGCCGCTCTGGGAAACGAGTATTGTGCCAGAGAAGACGCTGACAGAAGCAGAGCAATCTGCCAGGTTGCGAGACGTGCTGATGGCCTTCAGGCTCCGCCTGGCGGCGCAGCCCACGATGTCGCCATTGATCGATTTTCCGGCATTGTTGGCCATTCCTCACGGCGCGGTCCCTCAGCCGGTCCCACTGTTCGCCCTCATTCAGCCGGACAAGCGCAATGAGGCAATGGTCACCTTGCTGCTTCCCACGGAAATCGCCACCAGCATCATCCCGATGAATTGACCGGGACCCCGATTCAGCCAGACCTCTGCCGCCATCAGACCAATCTCCGGACGGTGATTGGCGTCATTGCCCCTTGCAACACTTCGTTGTCGGTTGTAGGGTGATGCGGGGCTCGATGGAGGGATGCGCCATGAAGTCGATACCAGCCGCACGTATTCAACCAGGCCGCACCGTCCTGCTCGCCGCATGCGCCCCGTTGCTCCTCAGCCTCTCCTGTTCGCACATGGTCTACCAGGCGGGACCGGTGGTTCCGACGACGTCGCCTCTACCCTATTCCGCCACTGTCAGGTTGATGGAAATTGAAGCCTATACCGTGGAACCAGGCGCCACGATGGTTGCCGATCCGCGCATTGAGAACAAGGTCACCGGAGTCCGTGAGCCGCTCAGCAAGGCAAAAAAGGAATGGGAACGGTCCATCTTGGAGTATCTCGCGACACGCAAGACCTTCACCTATCTGTCGACCGACAGCCAAACCGATCTCGACCTCTCCATGCGGCTCAATATTTACGTCGATCCAAGCGTCGAGTCCGACTTCGATCGTGTCTATGTGGCTCGCATCGATGCGACACTGGCAGACTCCAACAAACGTCCTCTATCGAAATATCTGGGGTTCGGGAAGGCCGCGGGAGATGACGATGATCGTATACCCATCAATCTCGCAGTCCAGGCGGCACTCAACGATTTGTTTGGTAAGATCGAGATCGATCCGCGGCTGCGGAAGTATCGCCTCTAGCGGTACCGCTCGGCCAGGGCAAGCGCACGGTCCCGCTCCTGCGCCGCAGCGGTAATTCTGCCGTCCAGCCGCTCCTCCAATAACCGATTCAAGATGGTCTTGAAGTGCGGGCCCGGCTGGAGGCCAAACTGCTTGAGGGTATCACCGTTGATCGTGGTCGTCACATAACGGTCACGCGTGAGAAATCTCGTCAGTCGTTTGGTGACTCTACCCGCCGTCGTTTTTTTCGTGAGGCCTTTGGCCAGCACCAAGATCAATGCTTCATCCGGGAGAGTCGAAAGCAGCCGATAGACTCGGGACGGACGCAAGATTGCACCGCCTGAAAGGATTCTGACCACGCGGCTGGTTTTATCACCCGCGCATTCCAGCGTTCTCGCCTGAACGGCGGACAGCTGCAACCGCTGGTTCACGCCGGAAATCGTGGAGGACGCGGCATAGGCCAGCAGCCCCATGACCCACAGGAGCGGACGATGCGGGGGAGTTTCCGAACGTTGCCGCTTCCACCAGCCGATAGCCTGCGGGAGTTCTGCCAGGAGGCGTTCGGTCCGCTTCCCGAGTACGAGGCGTGGATGAAGAAATCTCAGCAAGCGCAGTCGCCGAAGCCGGCCAATCGCCTTCTGCGGCCGATCCTCCTTCATCAGCGCAAAGATTTCGTTGGCAAGGCGCGGACCCGACAGCCGTGCCACCAGGTTCGTCCGTGCGGCGCGCGCGAGTAATTTCTCGGTGTTCGGCTCAAGGCGAAATCCGAATCGCTCAGAGAATCGGATCGCCCGAAAGATCCTGGTGGGATCGTCGACAAAACTCCGATCGTGAAGCACGCGAAGTGTCTTGTGCTTCAGGTCCCGTTGACCTCCATAGGGATCGTGCAATTCCCCCCAGTGAGACATGTTCAGCTGAATCGCCATGGCATTGATGGTGAAATCACGGCGAAACAAATCCTCATCGAGTGAAGCAGACATAACGTCCGGCAGGGCTGCCGGCATCGCGTAACTTTCACGGCGAGTACTCGCGACGTCGACCTTGAGACCGTCGCGGAAATGCAACCGTGCAGTTGCGAAGCGTTCGAACAGCGCACGACCGGTGCCGTAGCGCTTCGTCACCAGACCGGCGAACGACACCCCGTCGCCTTCGACGGTGAGATCCAGATCCCAATTACTCCGCTTGAGCAGAAGGTCCCTGACCACGCCTCCGACGAGATAGAGCCCAACCCCCTCCTCGTCAGCCAATTGGCCGAGTTGGCGCAGCAGCCGTACGATCCGGCTCGGCAATCGTCGCATCAAGGGTCGCGCAACGCGTTCTGGTGCCATCGGGGCATTCTAGCCTTTTCTCTGGAGTCTCGAAACGGCTCGACGCGGTATTGAAGGGCGCAGAGACAACACGAGGGGTTCCGGATCTTCTCCGGACCACTCGTGACGTCATGTTGGCAACTGAAGGCTATTGCTGCCGGCTTTTCTGCCGGTCGTGCTTCGGCGGAAGATGCTCTTCGACGCCTCTTGTGCGGCGTGGATCCTGGCCCGTTCCTTCTTCGTCACTACACCATCGGACTTGGCCTGGTTCTCCATGGTATCGATGTGCTGCTGTTGCTTTTCCAGCTTATGTGTTTCGTGTTGAGTGAGCTGACCATTGGCGATTCTCTGATCGATGCGCTGCTCCTGATTGGCTTGCCGCTGGTCGATGCCCGGAGTTTCAGCTTGTCCATGGGCCACTGCAGCCACCAACAGCACCGCGCCGATGACGAGAACAGTCTGTTTCATGTGGTCCTCCTGTCCAGTGAAATGCGCCTCGAACGCTCGGTACTACCAGCCTTTGAGCCCCTCGTCCAGCGAACGTGCGTAACGGCCTTTCGCCGTGCCATCACTGTTCCTCACATCGGCAGAGACGGTCATATTTGGACAGGTTTCTGCCGTTTTTTTTACATTGGTCGCCGCGCCACTGGTCACCGGCCGGGCCTCGGATCACAACCTACTGAATTTCCTGGGCCGAAACCTTCCGGCATTCGGCACATGCTTTGCTGAATGGTCAGGGAATGGATGTGAAGGCATGTTGGCTTAAGGAGGTTTCCATGAAGAACAGTCATCACAAAAGAATGCTCACTCTGGTCGCGGTGACAGCCGTGGTCGCGATGGTTGCCGCAGCACCGGCGTTGGCCAAGGACTCGAAGAAAACGACCTCTCACAAATCGGCGGCAGCGGCTGCGGCCTCGATGGGCGCGGTGCCGACCATCCAGGAAGCTCCCAAGGCGGGGCATCACGATGAAAAGCCGGGCCCAGCCTGGAGGACGGTCGGTGGTACGGTGAAGGACATCCAAACGAATTCCTACACCGTTGAAGATTTCGAGGGCAATCAGGTGAAGCTCTACGTCGGGCAGGGGACCAAGTACATCAAGCAGAAGAAGGTTGGAGACACCGTCCGCGCCGAGATTACGCGGGGCGGCTTCGCGAATTCGATCCAGTAACCCCCCCTGAATACGCGCACCCGCTCCGCGCGCGGTGGTGTCCACGAAGAGGCCGGCCAGGAGAGGCCGGCCTCTTCCGCTTTTAGGCCGACGCTGATCACGGTGCGGCCCTCGCAAACCGGATGTCTCCGTAGTAGGCGATGGCTCGTTCCTTCGTGTTGTCGGTGTCGGTCATGATAGCCACCCCGTTGATCAGGGGGGGCTCCTCTCTGAAGGCCTGCTTGTAATCCTGATAGACATTGCGGGATTCCTCAACCCACGCGCCCACCTTCGCCGCACCATTTTCCACGACGATCATCTTGGCGAAATCCGTATAGGCGTTGTCGACGATGGTGCCGACCGCCGTCTTAGAGTCCCAGATGTAGTTCAGGGCTGCGATCGGAATATCGCCGAAGAGTACCTGCCCGGCTTTGTATTTGAGTTTTTTCGCGAAGCTGACTTTATCCGGATCGTATTGGAAGGTGATGTAGAGCCTGGCCGGGTAATCGTCGCCGCTCTTCCGCGTCACGTCGCTGCGGGTCAGGACATTTTCGACTTTCCATCGCCAGCGGACGATGGGAAATGTCGAGGGATCGACCTTGACCTCCCTGATCAGACCGGAGGCGGCCGCCTCACTTGTGGCCTTCACCACCACAACATCACCGTCCTCGACCAGCTCGTAGGTGGTGAGTTTGGGAATTTTTTTGAATGTCAGTGGCTTCCACCCTTCGGGATGACCGGAGCCGGGACGATTGCCGGAAAACCTTCCGACGTCAAGAATGGTCGGAGTATCCGCTGCCCAGGCGAGGGCGGCGAACAACATTCCCGAGGCGAGCACTCCACAACACCAGCGCGGGCCGATCACACGGTTCTTCCCGCTCACCGGCGCATCCACGCGAACAGCCGAATCAGCTTGCTCTTGGTGGCCGGACTGAAATGTGCTTTCCGCCAAAGGTTGACCACTTTTTTGTTTACCTCAGCCTGGGTCGGATAGGGATGGATGGTTCCGGCGATGGTCTTCACCCCTGCGCCGGCCCGCATCAGCACGGAAAACTCGTTGATCAGGTCGCCGGCATGGGCGGCCACAATGGTCGCACCGAGCAGCTTGTCGGTGCCCTTGCGGAGGTGAATCCGTGCGAAACCCTCTTCCTGTCCGTCCAGGATCGCCCGGTCGACCTCGTTGAGCTTGAAGGTGTAAGTTTCGACCTCGATGCCCCTGGCTCTGGCATCTGCTTCATATAGACCGACGTGCGCAATTTCAGGATCGGTATAGGTGCACCACGGGATGATGAGCGAGTCCACGCTCGCATATCCCAGTCCAAACGGATGCGGGAACAAGGCATTCTGCACAACAATCTGGGCCATGGCGTCCGCAGCATGCGTGAACTTGTAACGGGAGCACACATCGCCCGCTGCGAAAATCTTCGGATTGCTGGTTTGCAACCGGCCATTGACCTTCACCCCCTGGGCATCGAATGCCACGCCGGACGTATCCAGTCCATGTCCTTCGACATTCGGTGTTCTGCCGACGCCAACCAGAATTTCATCGACGGTGACATCATACGCCCGGCCATGGGAAGCGCCGGTGAGCCGTTTGCCCTCCGCGGTCTTGGAGATGTGAAGATCCTGGCCACAACACAGCAGGGTGACGCCGTCCTTCACGAGCTGTTGCTCGAGCAATTGAGCGGCGTCGCGATCCTCATTGGGAAGCACGCCGTGCATGGCTTCGATCAAATGCACCTGACTCCCGAAGCGTGCAAAGGCCTGCGCCAGCTCGCAGCCGATGGGGCCTGCGCCGATTACCCCGAGTCGGCGGGGCAATTGTCTTAGGCCAAAGACGGATTCGTTGGTCAGGTAGCCCGCCTCTTTGAGGCCGGGGATGGAGGGGGCGGATGCTCGCGCACCCGTGCACACAGCAGCCCTGGCGAATGTGAGCGTCCGGTTCCCCGCCTCGCTTTCCACCTGAATCGTCTCTCTGCCCGTGAACCGTCCATGGCCGATGAACACATCCACACCCAGTTTCGCATAGCGGTGCGCCGAATCGGTGTGGCTGATCCGTGCCCGCAATCGTCGCATTCGTGACATGACTGCGCCGAAATCGTAGGTCACGCCGTCAGGAATGCCGAGGCCGAACTCCGCCGCATGCTTGAGGTCGGCCCAGGCGCGCGACGCGCGAATGATTCCCTTCGAGGGCACGCATCCCACGTTCAAGCAATCCCCGCCCATCAGATGTTGTTCGATCAAAGCCACTCTGGCGCCGAGGCTTGCGCCGACGATGGCCGTGATGAGTCCTGCGGTGCCTCCGCCTAATACCACGATGTTGTAGCGACCGGCCGCTTCGGGGTTCACCCACTTCGAGGGATGCACATTCTCGGCAAGCTCGCGATCGTATGTATCGTCCGACAAGAGGCCGTAACCTTCGAACATCACCGCTCCCTGTGACATCGGGTTGGACTCATGCCGATTTTGCACTGAATTTTCTGTACGCGACAGGCGTGAGCGCGAGCAGGCCCAGCAGCACGAAGGCGCCAAGGACATGAGGAGACGCGATCTCCCTGAGCGAATTGAGTGTCCCCAGCTGGCGGCCCGCATAGGCATAGACAAATGACCCTGGAATGATGCCGAGCGCCGTCGCCGCCGCATAAGTGCCGACGTTCATTCGTGTCAACCCGGAAACCAGATTCACCGCGAAGAACGGAAACAGCGGAATCAACCTCAGCGTCATCAGATAGCTGAAGGCATTTGTCGTAAACCCTGCCTGGAGGGGTTCCAGCCATCTTCCAAATTTCCGCTCCACCCAATCGCGCAAGACATAGCGGGCGGCCAGAAAGGCCAGCGTTGCCCCAATCGTGGCTCCGAGATTGACGAAGATAGTCGCGGGAAGACTGCCGAACAAGAATCCCCCCGCCAGGGTCAGGATGGTGGCGCCCGGCAGCGATAAGCCGGTCACCGCAATGTACAGGGCGATGAACAGCACGACGGCCCCCGTATAGTTCGCTTCGGTAAAGGCCAGCAGATGATCCCGGTTGGCCTTGAGCGCTTCCAGAGAAAGCCAGCGCGCCAGGTCGAAATAGACAAACAAGCCGATCCCGCAGCCGATGACGATGACCGTGGCGATCTTACCGACCTGCATGCCGCGCGCCGATGGGGCTGCCGGTATTTCGTACGCCATGGCCGCGTATCATGGGGACTCCTGCTCTGACTGTCAACGCTCTTGGGGAAGGTCTCTTGGAAATCCTGCAGAACGATCGTGGACTTGCAGTAAATCTAGCAGATGTGACCGGCCCGCTCAGTTTCGTGTGCGGTTGTAAAGATCGCGGTCCATATCGATGCGGCCGAACGCCCGTTCGACGGGATCGATGATGCCGTCCTGGTTACGGTCGAGTTCTTGAAAATGGTCATGGGTCAAATCGGGGGTTTGCGGACTGGGGACGCTCGAGGAACCGGCGTGAGGACGGGGATCATAGCGTTGGGAGTCTTCGAGCATCCCATAGTGGATCAAGTCCGTCCTCGGCTGAACGGCGGCTTTGGGCATGGGTTTTTTGCGGATTTTGGCGTGCAGGCGACCTTTCGAAGCCAATGGCTTCACCTGCATCGGCGGCTCCTGCTTAAGCGTCTTCTGGAGAGTTTTTGTCGGTTGTTCCAATGTAGGTGGAGCGATCTTGCTTGAAGATTTCTGAGTTGGCTCAGATGAAGGTTTTACAGTTTTTACGGCAATAGCAGGCGAAGTCGGCTTTTTTGTTGTCGTCGTCTGGACTCCCAGCGCCTGGCAGACCGTGGGCTCGGTGAAGATGAGAACACAAACGCAAATTGCTGGTGCGAATCTCCCGTAATGCATGCGACTCCCCAGAGAAGGCCCGCTATCAAGCATAGCAGGTCCAGGTGAGACTCTTTTCAACTGATTTCCCAAGGTGTTAGGCAAATCGACTAACGGACGCTTCCGCTATTCAGCGGTAGACGCCAATGAGACCGGTGGATGAGACTTCGACCGCAGCGGGTCGCCTTTCAGTATACGGCAGGAGCCGTTTGAGCCTTAGAATAGGCGCTTCGAACCAGAACCAGCACGAACAGGCCATGCTTAGGAGAATTGCGGACCATAGGACGATATGAGCATAGAAACCTACTTGCCATTGCTGTAGCACCACTGAAGTAAGCCCACCAGCCACCACATGCCAGAGGTAGAGCCCATAACAGCGTCTTCCCAGAAATGTGAGGATCCGAGACCTCAACAGCACCTTTGCTGGCCCTTGTGCGCCCAGGCTCGCCATCAAGAGAATCGCAAAACCCACGGCCAGCCATGAATAGCCGAACACACTGAACAACCATGACCTCGTTTGAGGGATAGACGGACTAAAGGGCACGAGCAGGGTGAGCATAATCACAGCAAGCGCCGGAACCGCAAGTCTCTTACAGGCCATCATGTGTTGCTGCCAATTTCCAGAGCGATACAGCACGGCCACAATGGCACCGGCGGCAAGTGCATCCAGCCGACAGAAGGTAAATACATAGGTTGCCGGGTAATCTGCCACGAAAAGAACGAGTGCTCTGACCAGGGGCGCCATCATCATACATCCGATACTCCACCTCAATACCTGGTGACAGTTGGACACTCGTACGATCAGCGGCCACAAAAGATAAAACTGCTCTTCGAGCGCGAGGCTCCATAGAATCATGACAGCCAACGGCTGCCATCCAAACAGGGCGATGTGAATATTGCCTAAATAGAACGCATACCATGGCCACGCGTCAAAACGCGGCAATAGGTTGAGTGGGTCATTGAACCTTACAAGGGCGAGCAGGACGAAAAGATACAAAGCAGCCACTGGAAAGATCCTTAACGCACGCCTTCCCCAAAACACGAAGACCGACCCCACCCCTTCTCTCACACGAATCAGAATCGACGTGATCAGGAATCCGCTGATGACGAAAAAAAGATCCACACCCATCCAACCACCAAGACTCATCCGCCCAATCAGGCCGAGCATCGACCACGGAGTCTGTTCAGCGGAAAACTCGGGGAGTTGTCGAAAGAGGAAGGGGGCGTGGTACCAAAGAACGAGCAGAATGGCAATTCCCCGCAAACCGTCAACCTCCGGTAAGTATGCAGGGTGACTTTCGGAGGAGGTGCTTACCGACTGGTCTGGCACCATTGTTCGAGCTCCAATGTAAACACCAGGAATTCATTTCCTCCCTGGCGGCGATACTCCTCTCGCGGAACTCGCTCTTGATGGTCCTTTCGAAGGCGTTGACATGCCTTCTGCTGGGCACGCTGAATCTGGGGCTGCATCTTGGCTTGGTCTTCGAGTGAGCGCCCTGCAAGACGCTCCTGCATCTGCTTCATCGCGACATAGTGGTCGTGAAGCGTTGGCTCTTGAGTCACCTGCGGCAATGTCTCGGGTTCCGCCGCATGGGCGGCGGCCGCAACAATCAAGCAACCGAAAAGCATCCATGTTTTCATGTGTCCACCTTCATGTGAGTCGTAAGCCTCTATGAGCCGGGATTGCTTCGATCAGATTGAAGTTGGTCCGCACCGAAGCAATCAGATCACCGCGCTGTTCGATTGCTCTTTCCGAAATCGGACCGAGCCAATTGTCTGCCCGCTCCAGATACGAGACCTGGTAGGGATCCACTCCCATAATTCGACAGCACGTCGCATCCACCGCGGCTAAGTTGCGTCCCATGACGAGCACTCCGACCTTCTTTGGGTCACCCATGATCGGACCATCGCCTTCCATTCCAACTATGCCATCCACAATGGCGAAGTGCGGTTTGAGCGTTGCGTTGATGTCTAAAATCGAATTTTCAATTCCGGCATGATGTAGCACATTTTTGGGCCACCCATAATAGATTCCTGGCATCACCCCGAACAGATTCTTCATCGAGAGGGTGACCCCAGCCCAGTGATGTGTTTTCATTTTCGCCACAGAGACGATCCAATCCACTTCCTGAAACAAACCGGGAAACGTGAGCGTCTTTAGCCGGCTTTGTCGCCCGGCATTCGGCAGATCATAGCCGGTGATGTAGTTGAGGTCGTGAAAGGGAATCCGATCTTCGGTGAGGACATCTGCTAAACCCGACTCTTCATAGACGGCCAAGGTGTCACGGCGGTGACCGGGTCCTTCAGCCACCATGACCGCAGACGCACCCAGCCGAAGGAACGCTTCGATTGCGCCGCGCAACACCAGCGGATGCGTGTTGATGTGAGGGGCGCCTGACGCGGTTTCGACGAGATTCGGCTTCAAGAGAATCCGTTTCCCCCTCAGTTCCTCCGGACGAACACCCAGTTCTCTGATCCCTCTGGTGATGGCATCGGCAATGTCCAGCTGATAATCGGCAACCTTGGCGACGAACGTGTCTGCATGCTGCGGCACCCGGAACAACCGCTTCGGGACCAGCAGCAATCCGGAGCCCATTGCGACACCCACTGCTCCGGCAAGCAGCAGCTGGCGGCGCGTCAAGCCATTTACCGATCTCTGATCTGTTGAATCTGACACAGTGCTCCTATGAAGCCGCGGCCACTGAGGTCGGTCTGGAATGTCTGCGTTGAATCAGAGGACTGTACGCGTTGGAGTCACCGGCAAGAGCGCCTAATGCCACCAGGCAAAGCGACGATGTATCGTAACCACCATATCGACCTTGATTCGCCAGACAGCGTTCGACCAATGCCAAGCCGTTTGCCGGCCAACGATCCCACGCTGAAAGACCGAGCAAGCTCCAACCAAGTGAAATAGGCGTGCGTAAGCGATCGACCTCCCCTTGTAGATAGTCAATGCTGCGAGCCACCTGCTTTTGATCGACCTCTCCGGCAAGCCCGACGAGTGCCGCGCCCGTACTTTCCGGCATGGGGTAAAGTTCTCGCCCAAACACCAGGGTATTTCCAACATTCCAGCCGCCATGGGGCAATTGACGGTCAAGAATCATGCGAAGCGCTTCACGAACACGATCGTGCTGACCATGTCCTACCACCCGTAAGGCCATCACACACAGCGCCGTAGGCTCCACCCAGGAATGGGTATCTTCGATCCAAGGCCATCCCTTTAGATTTGGATCGTGTGCCGATGGATCAGTGGGCTGCTTAGGAAAGTGCACGCCCGTCGTACTCAGTAGAAAATGAACGGCTCGACTTTGGGCCGCTTGGCTGGCGATTGAATTCTGCCAGGCAAGCACTGCGAGAGGGGTCGGCCAAAAGGAAGCAGGATTGGCTCTATTCATACACACTCGACCATCCCCGTGTTGCTCACGCACGAGAACGGTGCACAGCTGCTCGATGACCTCGTGTGCCCCCCCGGATGCTCGGAGGGCAAGCACTCCCCAGGCCGTCGAATCAATATGGAGTGGCCCGCCTAACCTGCCCGCCATGCCTCCGTCAGACAGCAAGCGGCGGGAAAGTACTGCCTCTACCGACTTCCGGAGAGATGAAGGAGACAAGCACAATCCCCATTGATGTTAATTGCCCGCCATCGCAGGAAATATCACCCGAACCATTTTGATGCCGGCCGGCCCAATGATGACAATGAACATGCTCGGAAAAATGAAGAAGACGAGCGGAAAGAGCAATTTGACCGGCAGCTTCGCCGCAAGCTCCTCGGCCTTGAGCCGACGGGTCGTACGCATGGAATCCGCGTGAACCCGAAGCGCCTGGCCGATGCTGGTTCCGAACCGGTCAGTCTGTATGAGCAGGGCCACCAGGTTTCGTATCTCCTCCATATCGGTACGAAGCGCGAGATTTCTGAGCGCTTCCTGGCGGGACACTCCGGATCTCAATTCCAATGCCAACAAATTCAGTTCGTCGCTCAACGCCGGATGGGTCCGTTTGACCTCTTCACCGACACGGCCGATCGCCTGATCCAATCCGAGGCCTGCCTCGACGCAGACCACCATCAAATCCAAGGCATCAGGAATCGCCCGGTTGAGCGCGTCTTTTCGCGCGGCAATGCTCCGCTTTAACCAGATAACAGGTGCATAATAGCCACAGGCAGCCGCCAACACATAATAAAAAACGAGAATGGTGAAGGTGGGAAATCCCAACAATTTGACCGGCACAAGCGCGATCAGTGCCGCCATGAGAACGGCCACGAGCAACTTGGCCCCGATAAAAAATACCGGAGCTTTTCCGGATCGATACCCGGCCGTGATGAGCTGACGGCGCGTCGCACGGGCCTCCTCAACATTCGAAGGCTGGTTCAGCCGGGCAAGCCATTCCAGCAGAGCTTGAAATTGCTGCATCAGCTGCTCGCTGACCCGGTCACTGGTCGCTTCAGCCCCCGAGGGCGTACCATCAGCGCGACGCCGCCACGTTTGCAGCGCCTCTCGCGAGTTCATGTAGAGAAACGCCGCGGAAGTAGCCAGCGTGATCGCAATAAACGTAAACAGCGCGATGATGAGAGGAAGATCCATGTGCGTGACTCCTTAGACCTTGATGATAATCATGCGTTTCATGATCACCGCTCCGGTGACCATGAGAAAACTTCCAACCATGAGGAGATTTTGACCGATTGGATCAGTGAACAGAGCGCCCATATACTCTGCATTCAGCTGGTAGAGCATAAACCCGACGACAAAGGGAAGGAGAAATAGGATCGCCCCGGAGAATCGACCTTCGGCCGACAAGGCACGTACCTTCAGCTGCAGCTCAAACCGTTTGCGAATCAAGCTTGCCAGTGAATCGATAATTTCGGCGAGGTTTCCGCCGGTTTCCCGCTGCACGAGGACCGAGGTCACAAAGAACCGCAAGTCGACGCAATCCAGTCGATCGGTCATGTTCTGGAGCGCTTGTGGCAACGCCACACCCATAGACACTTCGTCAAACACGCGGCGGAATTCGATTCCGATGGGATCAGCGGCCTCGTCCCCGACGAGCTTCAAGCCGACAGAGAATGCATGGCCCGCCTTCAACGCCCGTGAGATCAGCTCGAGCGCTTCCGGCAGCTGTTGTTCAAATTGTTTCATCCGTTGCATTTTGAGCCAGTAGAGATAACCGGAGGGAACCGCTCCTAACAGCGCTGCGAACAGGAGCGCCAGGACGAACGGAACATGCAGCAGCCGCATGGACCCGATCAAACCCGCCATCCCTAAGAGCGGCGTTGCCATCACGAAGCTCCCGAGGGGTATCCGACAATCAGCCTGCCGGTGAAGGACGCGTAGAGGTTGGAACCGGCGCATCGTGGCCAGCAGTTCGTGAAGCCAGGGAATGTCGCTGAACGATTCCTTGCGAACGATCTCTAATTGCGCCACGTATCCTGTGGTCGTCCATTTCTGCAGCCGCTCAATCGCACGATCTTTTCCCTTGGGCGTCATCGCGCGATGTAGCGCCGCACAGCCGTGCAGAAACACGAGGATCGTGGCAAAGATGCCGAGAGCGATCAGGACGTTTAGCATTCGTACACCTTTTGCGGATCAAAGAGTTCAACGGGCAGGGGCACGCCCTTCGCGGTCAATCGCTCTGCGAATTTCGGTCGCACGCCGGTCGCCTTGAACCGTCCCTTGACCTTGTGATTCTGATCAACCCCCGTTTGTTGAAAGACGAATAATTCTTGCAGCGTGATGAGATCGCCTTCCATTCCGACAACCTCTTGCAGGCTGATCAGCTTCCTCGACCCATCGGACATACGGGCGATCTGAATGATGACGTCCAACGCGGAGGAGACATAATGGCGCATGGCCTTCGTCGCGAGATTGAGCCCTGCCATCGACACCAAGGTCTCGATCCTGGTCAGGGCATCCCGGCAAGAATTTGCGTGGACTGTCGTCAATGAACCGTCATGACCGGTATTCATGGCCTGCAGCATGTCCAAACTTTCAGCCCCACGAACCTCGCCGAGGATAATGCGATCCGGCCGCATACGCAGTGCGTTTTTTACGAGTTCCCGCTGGGCGATTTCACCCTTGCCTTCGATATTGGCCGGCCTCGTCTCCAACCTGACGACATGCTCCTGGCGGAGTTGCAACTCGGCCGCATCTTCGATCGTCACGATCCGTTCGTCATCCGGAATGAACCCAGACAGGATATTCAGCATCGTCGTCTTACCGGTGCCGGTTCCTCCGGAGATCAAAATGTTCAAGCGCGCCTTCACGATGGCCTTCAACAACTCGCCGATTTCGGGAGTGAGTGAGCGCTTGTCCATCAGATGATGCAACTGCAGAGGATCCTTGCTGAATTTCCTGATCGAGAGCGCGGGTCCATCGAGAGCGAGAGGAGGAATGATGGCGTTCACGCGGGAGCCGTCCGCCAACCGTGCATCCACCATCGGAACAGACTCGTCGATGCGGCGGCCGACCCGTGAGACGATCTTTTCGATGATTTTTTTCAGGTGGCTGTCGTCTTTGAACCGGACGGGAGTCAGCTCCAGCTTTCCTGCCCGCTCGACAAACACCTGCTTGTGGCCGTTCACGAGAATATCGTTCACGGTGTGATCGGCCAGTAACGGCTCTAAGGGGCCCAAGCCGAGGACTTCGTGAATAATGTCTTGGGTCAGCTGTGCCCGTTCACGCTGATTGAGAGGCACAGCCTCCTGCTGTAACAGCTGCTCGATGAGTTTCGTCAGCTGCGTGGTCACCGCTTCTGAGGACATGGTGGCCATGGCATTCAAATCCAGCAACTCGACCACTTGTTGATGGAGGCGGTCCTTCAGAGTCTGATAGTGCGCCGCCAGTTCCGTCCCGTTAACCTGTCGCGTCGTAAGCATAGTCTCTCTTTCCTCCTTCAGAACTTCCGATCCATCCGTGAATTCGCTTCCGCTCTCAGACGACCGAAGGCTTTTTCAACTCCAGCGTGAGACTTGGAAGATAGCGTCCGAAAAACGACGTTTTCTTCCCATCATCCTTTGCCGTTCCATTCTTGCCCGACTTCCCGCTGATCAGCTGACTGGATCCGCGTAAGTACCACTGACCGATCGACGTTCGCGCCGCCATGATGGTGAACGGCTTTCCGTGATCGATGGCTTCGCTGGCCGTTCCATAGTCGTTGGGGATCAGGCCGGCCATTCGAACGGCAAGCATCGACTCCGTTTCATTCAACAGATCCTTCTGATCGTTCGCGTACCGGTTCACCACCACCATCACCTTGTCCGCCGGATACTGGGCGGCGGCGAACGCTTCCAAGAGCCGCTTCGTACGACGGATAGACGGCAGTGACAACGTGGTAATGACGATCACTTGATCGGAATAGTCCAACGCTTCCTTGACCGCCGGATCCAGAATATGACCGCAGTCAATGAAAATATGGCGATGCATGGAGCGGAGCAGGCCGATCACCCGCATCGTGCTGCCATGCACATACTCAGCATCTTCAAACGCTTCGTAGCCCGAGGCCAACAACTGGAGTCCAGAAGCATGCTGGACCAGCATGCTGCGGATAATCGTTTCATCAAGCCTGGAGAGGTCCTTCGCGAGGTGCTTCAACCCTTGCGAAGCATGCAGATCCAAAAAGAGTCCCAACTCGCCTCCGTGCAGGTCGAGATCCATCAGCCCGACAGACTCGCCTTTTCCAGCCTGTTGGACCGACGTCGCCATGTTGGTCGCCACTGTGCTCACGCCGACGCCCCCTCTGGCTCCGATCACGCTGACCACCCGTCCCAACGGCCGATCTGATTGAGCGACCTTTGTACTGAACCGCTCTTCAAACCGCGCAAGTGCCGGTTCCACTTCCTGTCGCGTCAA
This sequence comes from Nitrospira sp., assembly GCA_036376045.1. Lineage (GTDB taxonomy): Bacteria > Nitrospirota > Nitrospiria > Nitrospirales > Nitrospiraceae > Nitrospira_C. The sequence goes on along the minus strand of DASVBB010000134.1, from coordinate 7,721 downwards.
CGGCTGAGACAAAAACTCCTTGACGCCGACGCGAAAAGCCTCCAACAACATCTGTGGATCGATGCGCGAGGCCGTGAGAAATACTTCCAGGTTCGGCAACGTACTAAGCAACTCGCGCACGCGTGCAAACGTCTGTTGCGGACGGATTTCGTCCAGTTCGAGGACGAGCATGTCCAACGACCCTGTCCCCTGGCCCTTCGTCACCAGATAGCCATGGCGGCTGGAAAGCATCTCTTCGAAGGCCTGACGCGCCGCATCGGTTCGACATTCTATCGAGACTGCAATCAATCGAGACATGCGTGGGTTCCTCCAGAATCCTATGTGTTATTCAACGAGACCAGGGATAGTACCGAAGGTTCCAAAGCTCCCTCCGCCACTTCCACCGCCCCCCTCGAACACGTTGCATTGAACCACCCCGGACATACAGCCGGTCGAGGGATTTGAGCCGGTACAGTTGGCGGCGTTAAGCGCATCACCAGGTGTGCCAACATAGTTAATTCGCACCGTCGCATATCCAATAATTGACTGAGCGCCGCTCGGGGTACAATCACTACCGGCATAGACCGGCACCTGCGCATCCCAGGGACCATTCTGCGTCCGGAGATGCCAGAGGGTGACCATGTTGGCCCACACGGATGCCATGTTGCCATTCGTGAAATTCAATGTAGATAGACCGGCTTGAGATGAGGGGGGAGTATACGTTCCATTAATCAGTCCATTGACGATGCCGTTCATGGCGCTCGCACTGGGGGGGCTAATGTCAAAGGCTTGCCAACCGGCGCAGGTTTGAGCGTTTCCGGGCACGTTGGGAGCAAACTGAATTGTGCTTCCACAGCCAAAGCCGGAATTGAAGAAGAACTCCGAGATCCCGAACGGCGCGTCCATATCGCCTGGTGCCATGGCACCGGCCGGATTCAGTTGCGCCGTGGCGACTGCGGTCACATTCACACTCGAAGCTCCGATGATGCTCGCCAGCATGGTGCTGACGGGGCCGTTTGCCGCACCGTCCCGTCTCGTGATCACACGCACGGCCCTCGGGAGCACCGTGGTCGGAGTAAAGGTCCGCGTCGACGAATCCCAGATCCCCACTGAGATGTCAGCGGGATTCACGGCAAGCGTCACGCCGGCGGCCTGATTGTCGCCACCAGCTAAGGTGGCCATATTCACGACGGTAGTCACTTGACCGCTGGTCAGTGTGTAGCCGGTGAGCGAGCCGGACATGCCATCATAGATCACGCCAAGCGCTCTTGCGCCCGCCAACGCTGCCGCATCACTGGCATTCTGCAACTGATTTCTCGCCACCAAAGCGTGCCCCATATCTAGGGCAAGAGCGGTCATGCCCAACAAAACCATCAGGACGATTGCCACCGTGACCGCAACGGCGCCCTGTTGATTATTGAGTGGAGCGCCCAATTGTTGTGTCAACATCGTTGGCTTCATGATCGCAATCCTTTTGTTACTCATGCCGCATCGTGGTGGAAATCGAAATCGGAAACGGAGAGGGCAGATTCACTAACGTGGGGATGTAAGGAATGATCCAATTATAGTTATAGGTGGCACTGAGCGTTACCGGCGTGCCAGTGACACCGCAGCACACAGGGGGATTGAAGAGCACATGCGCTGGGTTTAAACCGCTCCCGGTGATATAGGTCGTCGCCTGAGAGATCATGGTTGCCCCAGATACAGGAGGCGTTTGCGCGACGATTCCATACCGAACCCCTTCGCGTGTCGCATTGGTCACGACCTCACGTCCATACATCATCATCCCGAATTCCATGGTCCCGAAGACAATCAACAAGAGAACCGGGAGAAGAATCGCGAACTCCGCTGCCATCACTCCACGCTCATTCAAATTCTTCATTGGAATCACGCTCCAGCTTTGCCTACTGTGTTTTCACGCCGCTCGTCACCATGGACTTACCCAAATCGAGGTCCGGTTTTTCAAACCCTTGCCGATACGTTTCCATCGCGGTGGCGTTGACTTTGCCATCTTGACCTTCGACAGGATCCAGCTTTTCGCCGGCCATCGGATCCAGGATTTGACTCGCCCGCATCTCTTGATACGCCGCTCCCCAGTTCGGACTGATACTCGTCCGCGAACAGGCTCCGAACAGCAGCCCGATGCTCACGATTGCTACGGCCGTGCTTCTAACTTTCATTGCCATCTCCTTCCAAGATAATCAGTGGTGATCCGCGTTCCTTACGGGACAATATGTCCGACTTGTCCTTCCATGGCACGACCTCTGGTCACTCGATTGGACAACACCTCGGCCGCCGGCGACTTCTGCCCGGCCTTTCCACCCCAGCCGCCTTTCTCGGGATATCCCATCAAGTAGAATTCAAAGTCATTGGGCTCCACGTAATAATCCGTCGGCAACGACTGTGCATTCATGTCCAGCGGCTTCACCAGATGCGCCGTGACGATGATCAGCAGCTCAGTTTCATTCTTTTGCCATGACGTGCTACGAAACAACGCGCCGAGGATCGGAATATCCCCAAGCCCCGGATACTTGTTGATCGATTCTTTCACGTTGTCCCGCATGAGCCCACCGATCGCAAAGCTCTGTCCATCGGCCAACTCAATCGTCGTCGTCGCGCGTCTGGTCGTGATCGCCGGCACGACAAATCCTTGTGTCTTCAATGCATTCTGGAAGTCCAACTCCGACACCTCCGGTGCCACGGTCAGGCTGATATGTTTCTTGTCCATAATGTTCGGAGTGAAGACCAGTCCGACTCCGAACTTTTTGAACTGGATCGTGATCAACCCGAACGCTTGAGGGACAGGGATTGGAAACTCACCGCCCGCGAGAAAGGCCGCTTCCTGACCATTCAAGGCCATCAACGTCGGTTTGGCCAACACCTTGATGATATTTTCCTGATGCAAGGCATCGACGAAGCCAGACCATGTGATGTTTCCGGTCTGAAATTGGAACGCGCCGTTGACGGCGGCGGTCGCTTGTTGAGACAGATTCAACGTATTCGAGAGAAGCCCACCGGTGACTCCGGCAAAGCTGTTGCCACCTAACATTGTTGTCAGCTGATTCAGCGCGGTCATACCGAACCCTTGAGGCGTCATGGCCGTGGCGTTAATACCCAATCGGCGGACCATCTCACGGTTCATCTCGGCGACCCGGACTTCGAGCATGACCTGTTGCACTCCGCCTACCTGCATGGAATTGATGACTTTCTTCGGCGCATAGGCTTCGGCGATACCCATCGCCCGCGTAAGACTGGTGGAACTGCTGGCGGTTCCGGATAAGGTGATGTTGTCATGACTGGCCATCACCAGGATGTTCTTCTCTTCAGGCAGCGCCTTATGGAGATTTTCCTTCAGTCGAGTGAGGTCCGGCATAATCATGACGTCATACATGCCCATCATTTTTCCGCTCTCATTCCAGAGCGTCAGATTGGTGACCCCGGTTGCCTTCCCGGTCAGATAAATCTGGGTGGGAGAAAGCACGACCGTATCGGCCACTTCCGGATTCGCCAATGAGGCGCGCTTGATCGCAACCGGCAAATCCAACACCTTGGATTTGCCCACGGTCAGCTCGAGTCGCTGGACCTCACGCTGTTCGCCTCCACCGACAACTACTTCTTGTGCAGAGATCGCAGGAGATCCAGAGATCCCTATCAGCAACCCGATCGCTATCATCACGTTTCGCTGTTTCATTGACATGGTCCTCCGTCTAATTGCGAATCGCCTTTTAGAATTTGACCGACCCAACGGCCGTTCCTTTGATTACCTCGACTGTCACTGTCTGCACATCCGGGGCAGGATTGCCGATCGGCTCGGGATAGATCTTGATAAAATTTAGGACCTTCTTGGGCGCATAAGCCTCCGCCACTGATAACACTTGATGCAATCGTCCTTCACTTGAGATCGTTCCCGAGATCGTCACATGATCGTGAGTGCCTTTCAGATGCAAATTGGTCTCCTCGGGTAACAATTCGGCCAGATGCTGCTTCAAACGCACAAGGTCGACGCCCACATCAAGATCGAACACAGCGATCACCTGATCTTCCCGGCCCCAGATGGTCAAGTTCGTCGTGCCGTAGCCTTTTCCGGTGACATAGATCTGTTTGGGGCTCAACACGATGGCGTCGGCGATTTGAGGATCGGCCAACGACGCCCGCTTAATGGGCACCGACAAATCCACCACCGCCGACTTTCCAACTACCAAGCTCATCTGTTGTGAGTCCGGGACGCCGCTCACTTTCCGTACAATCGATTCGTTGGCAGACGCCACTCCAACCGTCGCCAGCATGGCTCCTCCCAGAAGAAGTGCCGCCACCCGCTTACCGACACTGCATTGCGCTCGATCGTTGCGATTCATGTTGATTCCTCCATCCTTCCTAGAAGCGGACTTCTTTCCGTTGGTCACCCTTGATGACTTCGATGCGCACGAAGCCATCGCCGTCATTCGCCGGCTTGACCGGCTGCTGCTTCGGGCGATACGAGCTCAGCAGCGCTCCCACATTGGCGCCCTTTGTCAGGACATGTTCCGTGTTCAGCGGATTCCGTAACGCCAGTCTCAACCGCCCTTGGTTCGACGCCAAGGCCAATTTCTCAGCTTCCTCGACGTCGACCTCGACGGTAATCACCTGCACCTGCTTCGGCTCTTCATCCTTGCCCTTGCGCTCCATCTGCGTACCCGCCGCCAGCACTTTCACGTTTTCGAGGATCACCTTTGCCATCGTGCTTCCCTGTTTGCCGTTTTCCGGCTCGATGGTAACCATGACGTCGACACGATCGGCCGGTTTGATGAACCCGGCCACACCGATGACATCGTCGACCTTGACTGACATGGCACGCTTGTTGACATCCGTTACTGCTGCCACGCCGCCCGTGGTCGCCCCGACAGGCGCCAATTTCGATTCGAGCAACAGCTCATTCCGCTTGATGTCCACCATCACGATACGATCCTTCACGGCATCCACGCTGGTGAAATGCCCTTCTGGAACGACACCCGAGGGGAACTCCTGGATCTGCACCATTTCGGGCGTCAGTTTGGTCCCCCAGGCAAAGTCGGCATTGGCAACGACCACCTGCACGTTTTGCGTGAGCGGAAGGGGGGCCGCCATCAGCCGGTTCTTTTCATTTTGGAGCCAGGAAAAGACCAACATGCTGGTCACCAGCCCGAGTATTACCGCGATGCCGAAGAACACGAGGGGTCGATACCGCTTCATTGTTTCATCTCCTCTGCAATCAATCCGAATTGTTCGACTCTGAAACCTGCTGCTCTCCTCAACTCCGCACCGTGACACTGCCTATTGAAAGCCTAGCTGAAAGCTGCTAAACGCCTACCCCCCGAAGGGGTGGATCCCCAGCTGAAAAAGTAGGGTTCCCGTAGCGATCGCCAACCCGTACCGCAACTTAAAGGGAAGCGCTAATTCTCGACTCCAGGCGCTCCCGCCTACCATGACGGCGCCATAGGCCGCATAGGCCAGCCGCTGCCCCGCGCCGGTCACGCCCCACTGATAGCCCATTGCACCGATGGCATAGATTCCACCGAGAATTATTGCGAGCCAGGAACAGGACAGCAGGCCGTACACACCGACAAACGCGCCGATTGCCGCCATGAGTTTTACGTCCCCCGCTCCGAGCCCTCCTGCGAGATAAATGAAGAAAAAGAGCCCAAAACCCATTCCAAAGCCGGTCAAGCTAAACAAGAAGCCATCGATACCGTTCAGCCAAGCATGTCCGGCAAGTGCAAAGCCCATCGCGGGAAAGGTGAGCCAATTAGGGATTCGTGACGAGCGGAGGTCCATCACAATCGCGATCGCGAGAACCGTCGTCAGTATGACTCCTAGTACCGAATCCATAATCCCCATCCCCTTCCATCTACGGCTATCGTCTCAGCCACGCCGCCATCGGCTTTGCACTTGCACTTTCACCGACTGGCTGGCCCGAGCATGAACCGGGCCAGCCGAACCGACTGTCACAACCCCGGTTAGGAGGGGTTGATAATTCCTGCAGCTCTCGTAAATGCACCAGAAATGGCCGTCTCAAGCCCAGTCACCGCAACAGTAAGAGCGAGCGCGATCAGTGTCAGCAGAATGGCATACTCAGCCGCCGCGACACCCTCTTCTTCCTTCGCTAACTGACGAATCACGTTCAACATGGTGAATCCTTTCGACCGTTACCACCGATTGGCTGGCCCGAACATGAATCGGGCCAGCCGAAGCCACTGTCACAACCTCCATTTTAGGAGGGGTTGATGATTCCTGCGGCTCTCGTAAACGCACCTGAGATGGCCGTCTGGAGCCCAGTCACCGCAACAGTAAGAGCGAGCGCGATCAGTGTCAGCAGAATGGCATACTCAGCCGCCGCGACACCCTCTTCTTCCTTCACAAACTGACGAATCACGTTCAACATGGCATCCACCTTTCTTCTAGTGTTTGGTTATTGATCTATCTTTCGAAACATGTCGAAAGCTCTTGTACGCCGACGTTCATTCGCAACCGAGATGACACAGCTCGGAAATTCCCTCACCTCCTTCACGTGAAATTGTCGCGGGCCGAAGTGGCGTACACATCGGTTACGGGCATTTGCAAACCATCGGCCAACCTGCCCAGATTGCTAAGCTCTTGGAATCCTGGATGATTGCGCTTGTGCGTTTCGTCATCCGCGGCACGCGGGCCTCAGGCAATAATCCCAGAGTCCACTCAGACTGCGGCGCAGCCGCCGCACCTACACACGGATGCCTTAGGACCTTCATGCCGCGTATGTGAAAACGCTGTTTTGATTGACCCTGCCCTATGTTCAGTCATAGTGAGCTGGGGCGAGTTTCGAGAGGACTGCAAAGAACCTGAGAAATATGCCTATGGCCCGGTGGACGCCAATACAGTGTTTATACGGCATGACATTGCTTGCAGGAGCCTGCTTGATGACGTCCTGTGCCGACTCCAAGGAGAGTACGAATGGCTCATTCGATATGAGCGAGTATCGAAAAATGTTGGAGCGACAGAAAAACGAGCAGGCGGCGCTGGAGAGCACCGAGTCCAAGACTCCCGAAATGAGCCCCGAGGAGCACGAACGAGCCGGTGATGCCGAAGCGCAACGACGGAACTTTCCCCTGGCCGGATTGCATTACACCAAAGCATTCAACGCCGATCCGACGCGAAACGGTGCTCGTCTGAAACTCGGGCAACTCATGCTTCAACAAGGACTATTTGATGCGGCAGTGACGCAGTTTAGAGACGTGTTGACGCGCGACCCCAATTCGGCTGTCGCACACCAGGGAATCGCTCAAGCGTACTTGCAGCAAGGAAACCTACAAGAAGCCGAAGCCGCGCTCACGAAGGCCATTGCGCTCGATCCTTCGAGTTGGGTGTCTCACAACTTGGTGGGCCTCGTCTACGACCAGCAACAGCGGCATAGCGATGCCATCACAGCCTACAAAGCGGCGTTGGCTATCCGCCCGCGGGAGCCCAACGTGCTCAATAATCTCGGTCTCGCCTACGCACTGAGCGGCGATCACGAGACGGCGATCCAGTATTTTGAACAGGCGCTTGCCTCCGGCTCCAATTCACCGAAACTGCACAACAACCTCGGGATGGCGTATGTGCAGCGCAACCGCTATGCAGACGCCCTGGAATCGTTTAAGAAAGCGATGGATGAGCCACGTGCATACAATAATCTTGGAGTATCCTTGCTTGCCGTCGGCAACCCCAAAGTGGCCGCCGTGTGCTTTGAAAAGGCCATCGAACTGAATCCACAG
>DASVBB010000133.1:0-3763 GCA_036376045.1 Nitrospira sp. | reverse complement strand
AGACCTTTTTTCTTCAAGAGCGCTTTCAACGAATGGAATACCTCCGTTGACATTCGCACCGCCTCACTAAATTGACTCGCTCCCACCGGCACGATCATGAACTCTTGAAGGTCGAGCCGATTGTCCGCGTGGGCCCCGCCGTTGATGATGTTCATCAGCGGCACAGGCAGCACACGCGCGTTCGTCCCCCCCAGATACCGATACAACGGTTGTCCGGTCTCATTGGCCGCTGCCTTGGCCACGGCGAGCGATACGCCAAGAATGGCATTGGCGCCCAGCTTGCCCTTGGTTTTTGTGCCGTCCAATTCGATCATGGCCTGATCAATGCCAACTTGATCGAATGCGTCTTTCCCGAGCAGCTCCGGCGCAATAGCTTTGCCGATGTTCGCCACGGCCTTTGAGACGCCCTTGCCCATCCAGCGTTTTTTATCGCCATCGCGCAATTCGATCGCTTCCTTTTCGCCGGTTGACGCCCCGGACGGAACCGCGGCACGGCCCTTGGCCCCGCTTTCCAGGGTCACTTCTGCTTCGACCGTCGGGTTTCCCCTCGAATCAATGACCTGCCTGCCCTTGATCTCTCTGATCGCGCTCATATCCCTTGCCCCCGTTCATCCCAACTTCGTTTTGAGGAGTTCATTTACTTTGCCCGGATTCGCTTTTCCACCACTGGCTTTCATCACCTGCCCGACCAGAAAACCCAAAACCTGGGGCTTCCCTTCCTTGAATTGCGCGACCTGCGTGGGATTATTCGCCAACACCTCGTCGATCATTCGACCAAGCGCTCCTTCGTCCGAGACCTGGGTCAGACCTTTTTCTTGCACGATTTGCTCAGGCGCCTTCCCGGTGCCGTACATTTCTGGAAAAATATCCCTCGCGACTTTCAAACTCACGGTTCCTGTTTCCACCATGTGCAGCAACGCAGCGAGCCGTTCGGGAGACACCGGAGAGGCGCCGACCGCTGTGCCTGTATTGTTGAGTTCTCTCGTCAGCTCGCCCATCACCCAGTTGCTGACCGTCTTGGGTTGCGGAAATAATTTGACGGACGCTTCATAGTATTCCGCCACATCCTTGTCAGCCGTGAGCACGCCGGCATCGTAGTCCGGCAAGCCGTATTGCTCGACGAAACGGCGGGCACGGGTGGCAGGGAGTTCGGGAAGAGTGCTTCGAAACGTGTCCACCCACTCGCGCTCGAGCTTGAGCGGGACAAGATCGGGATCCGGAAAATAGCGGTAGTCGTGCGCCTCCTCCTTGCTTCGCATGACCGCTGTCTCGCCGCGATCCAGATTCCAGAGCCGTGTCTCCTGTTTGACGGTTCCGCCCTCGTTTAACACCTTCGTCTGGCGTTTGATCTCATACTCAATGGCATCCTTGACGAACTTGAATGAATTGATGTTTTTCAGTTCGACTTTCACCCCATATTGCTGCTGTCCTACCGGACGCAACGAGAGATTGGGTTCGCACCGGAAGCTCCCTTCCTCCATGTTGCCGTCACAGACCTCCAGATACATGAGAATATCGCGGAGTCCCTTCAGATAGGCGACGACTTCATCGGCCGATCGCATATCCGGCTCCGTGACGATTTCCAACAGCGGCGTGCCGGCTCGGTTCAAATCGACGAGACTCCGTCCTGCTCCAGCCCCATGGAGATTCTTCCCGGCGTCCTCTTCCAAATGCGCGCGCCTGATCCGCACACGCTTTGCAGTCCCGCCGACGGCGATTTCAATCCAGCCATGCTCGCAAATCGGGGCTTCGTACTGTGAAATCTGATAGCCCTTTGGAAGATCGGGATAGAAGTAGTTTTTCCTGGCAAAACGGTTCTGATACCCGATCGTGCAATTGAGGGCGAGGCCGGCACGCACGGCCATCTCCACCGCGACCTTATTGATCACCGGGAGGCTGCCGGGAAGCCCCAGACATACCGGACAGGTTTGGCTGTTGGGGGAACGCCCGAACGCGGTGCTGCAGCCACAGAACATTTTGGATATCGTTCGCAGCTGGGCATGGACTTCGACGCCGATGACGACTTCGTAGGTCATATCCTCCCAGTGATTAGTCTGTCCGTTCACGTTCCCGTTTCATCGCTTCTCGACCGGCTTCGAAGGCTTCCCGCAATACCGATTTCCTGGCCTCCACGTATTCCTTGCCCTCGCTGAGCGCTTCCTCGAACTTCGCTCCGGCTTCGTTGGCCGCCTCGCGCAAGGTATTCTCCGCCTTGCGGGCATAGCCTCGCAGTTGCTCGCGCGTTTTGCGCCCGGACTGCGGTGCGAGCAAGAGGGCCGCAATGACGCCCACCGCCGCTCCGCCAAGGAACGCCAATACGGCGGTTCCTCCAAATCCCCGTTCATGCTCCATTGTGTGGTTCTCCTTCCTGGCGATACCGTTCACGCATGACCCGCGTCGCAGCCCTGACCCCGGCCACAACACTGGCTACATTTGTCAGCAACGTGCCGCTCGATCCCCGCACGACATCGTGGACTTGCTGAACCGACTCACCCACCTCGCCCACCGCATGGAGCAAGACCGATGCATGCTCCGCACCGTCACGCACCTGGTCGGTCAGGGCGTTGAGATTGTGACTCACGGCACGGAGATCCGAGACGAGCGCGGGCAGATCGGCATTCATTTTGGCGACCAACTGCTCTGATTCGGCCACCGTGTTTCGAAGCCGGATCAGAAGCGGGACCAGAAAACCGACCAGGACCGCAAAGGCCACGGCACCGAGACATGCGGCAATTTCTAGGACGCTCATTGCACCCTCCGCGCTAAAAGCGATGTCCGCTGAGACATGTCATCGCACCATCGATTTCTTGACGTGCCACTGAGTCGATTGTTCATACGCATGAGCAGCACGAAGCAATGTCTCTTCCTCGAAGGGCCGTCCGATCAGTTGCACGCCGATCGGCAGACCCGCCTTGCTGAATCCGCATGGCACGGAAATAGCCGGCAAGCCAGCGAGGTTGATCGAGATCGTGTAAATATCGGAGAGATACATCTGTAGTGGATCTTCGCTTTTTTCTCCCAGCCTGAACGCCGGGGTGGGAGTGACCGGTGTGACGATGAGATCCACGTCCTGAAAGGCCGTGCGGAAATCCTGGCAGATGAGCGTCCGAACTGCCTGAGCTTTCCCGTAATACGCATCGTAATAGCCCGAGCTGAGCGCATAGGTACCGAGCATGATGCGGCGCTTGACCTCCGGCCCGAACCCTTCCTGACGGGTCTTCGTATAGAGGTCGAGCAGGTCCTTGGTCTCCTTGGCACGCAAACCGAACTTGACGCCGTCGTAGCGCGCCAAATTCGAGCTGGCCTCGGCCGTTGCGATGACGTAATAGACCGCCACTGCCGCATCGGTCCTTGGCAGATGGATTTCCTTGATCGTCCCGCCGAGATTCTTGAGTTCTCCGATCGCCGCCTTGACGGCCTGCTCGACTTCCGGATCAAGACCCTCGGCAAAAAACTCCATCGGCACGCCGACCGTCAATTTTTTGAGATCTTTCTTGCGGAGCGCTTTCGTGTAATCCGGTACAGGCACATCCGCCGAAGTGGAATCCATCGGATCATGCCCCGCAATCACGCCGAGGAGCAGTGCGGCATCGGACACGTCTTTGGTGATGGGGCCAACTTGGTCCAGCGACGAGGCGAATGCGACCAACCCGTAGCGCGAGACCCGTCCGTAGGTCGGCTTGAGGCCCACCACGCCGCAAAACGCAGCCGGTTGTCGAATCGATCCGCCAGTATCCGAACCGAGCGCCGCCACGCATTCCTC
>DASVBB010000132.1:0-12135 GCA_036376045.1 Nitrospira sp. | reverse complement strand
ACGAATCCTCCCCTTTCCCTCTTGCTGGATGTTCTGAAGTGGCGTTTGCCGCAGGACTCTTAATCAGCGGGAGGTCCCTCACCACTTTCTGCTACCACTCTGCTACCGAAACAGCCCAAACTATGACAATCCATCATGATGATGGCTTTACCGATTCATCTGTTTTACCTTGGGTTAGCTCTTCGTGGGTCGTGTCAGATTCGGGCGAATCGAGTTCGTAAACCACCGGTTGGAGGTTCAATTCCTCTCGCCAGCTCCAAACCAACCTTTGGTTGAGCCGGCGGCTAAGACGATCGGGCGCCTACACCACTGAGCACTCAAAAACCGCCGGTTAGAAAAACGTCGGCTTATCGGCCGCAGCGATAGCATTTCAAGGCGGCAGGAGGTAACTTCGCCTCTTCAATAAGGAACTGACAGACTCGATCGGCAATCTCATCCCTGACGCGCGTGAATATCTCTCGTTGGCGTGCGAGCGGAGCCGCAGCAGGATCCTCAAATGACCAATGTCGCGTTGTGGCAGGACCAGGAAAGATCGGGCAAGACTCCTTGGCACGATCGCAGACTGTGATGACGTAGTCAAACCGTTGGTCGAGAAATTCATCGACACGCTTCGACCTGTGGTCGCCCACATCCACGCCGCGCTCCTGCATCGTTTCCACTGTCAGAGGGTTCAAGCCAACCGGATGGGTGCCGGCACTTTCCGCCTCGAAGTAGTCACCCGCAATCAGCCGTAGTAAGGCTTCGGCCATTTGGCTGCGCGCGGAGTTTCCGGTACAAAGGAACAAAATCCGTTGCTTCATATCTCGCCAAACCAGCTTCGGGTTCGATGACACACGCCGCAGATCGATAACATGACGGGAACCTCGACGAGCACTCCGACCACCGTTGCCAGGGCGGCTCCGGATTCCGCGCCAAATAACGCAATGGCCGTTGCCACTGCCAGTTCAAAAAAGTTACTGGCCCCAATCAATGCACCTGGGGCAGCCACCGCATAGGGTACACGGAACACGTGCATCAGCCCATACGCCACTGTCGCGTTCATGTAGACCTGTAACAGGATGGGCACTGCGATCAGCGCCACATGCCAAGGTTTCCCGAGGATATTGTCGGCTTGAAAGGCGAAGATGAGGACCAGCGTCAGCAGTAGTGCGGTGATGGTGACGGGCGCAAACCTGGGTAGGAATGTTTGCTCAAACCAGGCCCGACCGTGTGTCTGGATCAGCCACCAGCGAAACGCCGTGCCGATCGCGAGGGGAATCACGATAAAGGCTAGCACCGAATACCATAAGACCCGATACGGTACCGTGAGCGAGGATGTTCCGCTGACGAGCAGTCCGATAATCGGCACAAACAATACCAGCATGAGCAAGTCGTTGACCGTCACCTGGACTAGTGTGTATGCCGGGTCCCCGTCTGTCAGGTAACTCCAGACAAACACCATTGCGGTACAGGGCGCGGCGGCCAGGATGATACAGCCCGCGATATATTGCTCTGCCTCAGCCGGGGAGACCCAGGAGGCAAAGACGTACCGGAAGAACAGCCATGCGATGAATGCCATCGAAAACGGCTTCACGAGCCAATTGACGAGGAGGGTGATGAACAGACCGCCGGGACGTTGGCCGACTTGACGGAGCGCCGTAAAGTCGACTTTCATCATCATGGGGATGATCATCAGCCAAATCAGCACGGCAATGGGAACATTGATATGACTGCCTTCGCCAAATTCTGAGGCGCGGAGACCGTTCACGACATCGGGGAAGGCCCTGCCCAGCCCGACACCTACAAGAATACAGAGGGCAACCCAGAGACTGAGAAAGCGCTCAAAGGGATTGAGTCGTTTGCCCTGAAGAGGCGCTGGATGCTCAGCGCCGCATCCACGGGATATTCTCCTTCTCGTCACGCACAACAGGTCGGGCCACAGCATGACTTTGTTTCCGCCGGTTTGACGGCTCGAATGAAACCGCTCATGAATTTGCCATCAATCTCTTTCGCCACGGTCTCGACATTGAGACCAGCCCCGATGAGGAATTCACGGGCATCGACGGAGGAGTAGATACGGGTTGGTTCGATGCTGACCTGCTCAAAGCCGGCCTGTTGGAGTTTCGTGAGGTACAGCTTCTCCTCAAGGGCTCCAGCCACACAACCTGCCCAAAGTTCCATGCTGTGACGGATTTCTTGTGGCAACGAGCCGCGCACAACGATGTCGGAGACAGCCAGGCGGCCGCCGGGCCTGAGCACGCGAAACGCCTCCTTCAGTACCTGGTCCTTGTCCGGAGAGAGATTAATGACGCAATTGGAGATAATCAGATCCACAGAACTATCGGGCAGCGGAATCTGCTCAATGTCGCCTTTGAGAAACTCGACATTGGTGACCCCGGCCTTCTGCTGATTTTCGCGCGCCAGCGCGAGCATCTCGTCCGTCATGTCGAGGCCGTAGACCTTCCCCGTTGGCCCGACCCGTCTGGCCGAAAGAAACACATCGATGCCGCCGCCCGACCCGAGATCGAGGACGGTTTCACCTGGTTGGATGGTTGCAAGAGCCGTCGGGTTACCGCAACCAAACGACGCACGCACTGCCTCAGCCGGCAGTCCCGTCGTTTCGGCGGTTCCATAGAGGTTACCGGTGATGGGATCGAGCGCATCCCCCTCCAGGAGGCTGCCTGTGCCACAGCAGGACGGCTTCCCATGTTTTGCCTGACGGGCGGCTTGGCCGTACTCGGCTCGAACGTGATCCTTAATCTCGGCATCCTTGTTCATGGGTACACCTCCTATCAATAATTCTTGATGTGTGAGGGCCAAAAAAATCAACAGCACCGACCGGACGACGCTGCCGCTTTCGCCGCATGCTTCAACGTCTCTACAAGCGCCTCAAGTTCTTCGATCGCCTCAGGATTGATTGAGTAATACATCCACCGGCCTTCTCGTCGATCAAGAATGAGTCCGGCTTCCTTGAGGACCTTCAGGTGAAAGGAGAGCCGAGATTGTCCCGCCTTCATCGCATCTGTGAGCTCGCAGACGCACCGTTCACCGTTGCTGAGTTGATCAAGCAACGCCAGACGTGTCACGTCCGATAAGGCATGAAAGAGCAGCACACCCTTCCGTAATGAAGTGGCCGTGGCCATGATGGTTTACATTGTATCAATAATTATTGATATGTCAAGACCTCCCGGTACCAGCACAGGCACACCACATATACAAAAACCCGTTCGCCACCGTCGAACATTGTGAATGTGCTTTGTCGCCACAGAGGCAGCTGCTATCGTTGAAGAGCAGGAGACAATTCGCCAATGGGTTTCAAGCGGAAGTCATCGAGGGTCGAGGTGGGCAAGACGGGTCAACTGCATCGTGGATCGTTTGCAGCGCCCTGCCGGATCGTAAATATCTGTGACAATGGGATGAGGATCCAAAGTCGTCTGTTCGTCAAGAGCGGCGATACGCTTCTGTTGTCGATCGAACTGACCGGCGGAGACCTCCTGCACTGCGAGATTCAGGTGCTCAACGTGCGGACCCCTCACTTTGGCGCAAAGATCGTCTCGATCACTCCCGAAGACAGAGGACGGTTGGCTGAGATCCTCGACGATCACGTGCAAAGCAGCTTTTCACGCGGATAGGTTTCGGTCTTCCCGCCGGTTCTGTTCACTCATCCCGCGATCCAGTCTTTGTCAGCGTCATCCTCGACAGGCAGGCGGACCTACCAGTCAGCGAGGATGCCGAACTCGCGATTCAGGAATTCAGGAAGGTTCGCGATAGGAACGTTTGGGCCAACGGGATCGGGGCTGTCGGTATGGGAGTGGAGACTTGCGCCGAATAAACAGGCGCTTCAAGAGCATCAGAAGGGTTGTGAGCGTTGTGGCTTGAAGAAGTTTGGCCAGCATGGGTGGTCAGCCGGATGCTCAGCGCCTGAAGTCGCAGGTGCTGAAGAAACTATACACCCGGCCTGCCGGTCCGGGCAAACCGGGAGATTTGTCGGCAGTGGGACGAAGGTGCAGAGCCTAGCGCTCTGCCTCGGTGAGATGGTTCTCTTCTTCGAGGTCTTCGATTTCCGGACCGGGCTTCCCTTTGGTGGTCGACGGATGCAAGCCGTACTTCTTGAGCATCTTATAGAAATCGGCTCGGTAACGGCCGGCGAACTGGGCCGCGCGTGAGATATTTCCACCCGTCAGCTGCAGGACGTTCTTGAGATAGGTTTTTTCGAACTCTTCCTTCGCCTCCGTGAGCGGCTTGAGCTGCGAATCCGGAGCCGTGCCGATCGATGGGAGAAGGTCCGGCGTAATCATGTCCTGTCTCGACATGACGACGGCCTTTTCAATCGCATTTTCCAGTTCGCGGACGTTCCCCGGCCAGAGGTTGGTGACCAGTCGATGCAAAGCGGCTGGCGTGAAGCCACGCACTTCTTTGTTGGCGCGCTTCGCGCTGCTCGCGAGGAAGTGTTGCGCGAGGATCGGAATGTCGTCGCGGCGGTCTCTCAGCGGTGGAATGAACAGAGGAACGACGGAAATCCGGTAATACAAATCGTTGCGGAAGCTCCCGTTTTTCACTGCCTCGCCCAAATCCTTGTTGGTCGCCGCGATGATCCGGACATCGACTTTGGTCGGATGCTCGGCGCCGACTTCGCGCACTTCACGTTCCTGCACCGCACGGAGGAGCTTGACCTGCATCGAAAGCGGCATCTCCCCGATTTCGTCCAAAAATAATGTGCCGCCGTGGGCACTCTGAAACAATCCCTTCTTCGGACCATGGGCACTCGTAAAGGCCCCGCGGACATGCCCGAAGAGCTCCGATTCGAAGAGCGTTTCCGGAATCGCGGCGCAATTCAAGGCGACGAACGGGCCCTTGCTCCTCCGGCTGTTGGCGTGCGTGACTCTGGCGAACACTTCTTTGCCGGTGCCTGTCTCCCCGAACAGCAACATGGTGGCGTCGGAGTCGGCCACTTGAATGACTTGTTGCAGCAGCCGCTGCATGGCCGGGCTGCGTGCCACGACATTCTCCATGCCGTACAGTTCGTTGACGAGAGATTTGAGCCGTTGGATTTCTCGGCTCATGCGCTGGGGTGAGAGACCTTCCTCGATCTTGGCCTTCAACTCTTTGTCGTCGAATGGTTTGGTCAGATAGCCGAACGCGCCGCGTTGCACGGCCTCGACGGCATTGGGAATGCTGCCGTGAGCGGTCAGAATGATGACGGGCAGTCCGGGATGGATGCGGAGAAGCTCCTCGGTCACGTCCAACCCGTCCTCGCCTCGGAGACGCAAGTCGGTAATGGCGAGATCGAACCGATTGGTCTTTGCCGCGCTGACTGCGTCACGGCCCGAGGTGCAGGCGGTGACGGCAAAGCCCATCGCGGTCAACCGCATCTTGACCAACTGCAACAACCCCTCTTCGTCGTCGATTACGAGAATGTGCTCTTGTTCCATGACAGTAGTAATCCTTTGTTCAATTATGGATTGGCCGGCTCTGGAGTCGCCGACGGGGCGACGGTGGACGGCGGACGGACCGGCCGAACCTTCTCGCGCATTTCCTGATCGATGCGCTTCAAGGCTTCCAACTGGCTCGACAGCTCGTCGATTTTTTTATCCCGTTCCGACAACTGTTTTTGAAGTGCCTGCACGTTGGCGCCGTCGGTGGTGCCCTTCGGAGTTTCCTTTTTGACGGCCGACGCGTCTTTGTTGGCACGTTCGTTGGCCAATTCCCGCTGGAGTTGGTCGAGAGCCTGAGCGTCCACATCCTTGCTGGTCCGTAGTTGCTGGATCATCATTTCACGATCAAGCAAGTCCCGCACCAGACGATCGGATGTTTGGCCCATCGTCAGCTGACTCTCCGAAACCGCGGGGGCCGACATGACGGATGTGAACCAGGACCGTTCAAGCGGCGGCGAATCCTGTTGAATTTGTTGAAGCCAGAGACGGCTCGAGGTGGCAAGCTGGCTCTTGGGTGCCACGGCGATCACCTTTTCAAAATTCTTGGACGCAATGTCTCTGCTCTCGTATAACCCTATGAGGGCACGGGTAAAATACGCATGGTCGCAGGAGTTGTGCTCGTGGCATTTGGCGGTGACGGCGTCCTGTTTTTTTCCAAGCAGATGAAAACTTTTAGCATCGGACGATTCCACCAGAAAATACGGCTGCGATGGCGGCGGCGTTGACGACCAGGACGCGCAGCCTCCCATGAGCAACATCAGTGTCAGTCCGGCACCCGTGAGCGATTTCAACCGGGCACTCCCGGTTTGGTCAGGCGAAGGATAAACCGTACAGTGGTGCCCTTCTTGATTTCGCTTTCGATCCAAATCCTGCCTCCGTGTGCTTCGACGACCTTCTTGGCCAGCGCCAACCCCAATCCGCTGCCTGGCACCGAATGTCTGGATTTTGTGCTGCCTTGGTAAAACCGCTCGAAAATATGCGGGAGTTCATCGGCGGGGATGCCGGGTCCGACGTCGGACACTGCGACCTCAAGGACGCCCGCCTTGTGGTCTGCCTTCATCAGCGTCTTGACGATGCCACCCTCGGGACTGAACTTCAAGGCATTTGATAGCAAATTATCCAGTACCTGCTCAATACGAATTGCGTCCGCCTTGACCCAGACGCGCTGTGCCGGCGCTTCGACCACAAGCTGCACATGTTTCGCATCGGCCAAGAGGCGGATCTTGTTGACGGACATGTCAGTGATGCGTTTCAAATCGGTCGGAACGATTCGATACTCCATCATGCCCGCGTCCATTTTGGAGAGATCCAGAATGGTGGAAATCAAGGTAATCAGCCGCCGGCTGCTGTCCGCCATGATGCGCAGTGTCGTGCGTTGTTCCTGGGAGAGTGGCCCGGGAATCTCATCCAGCAAGAGATGTGTGCCTTCTTGAATGGAGGCCATGGGCGTGCGCAATTCATGGGACACGTGGGCCAGGAACTCGCCCTTCATATCATCCAATTCTTGAAGTTTTCCCCCCATCCAATTGACGGTGTCGACCAGGTCCCGCAACTCGCTTGGAGCGCGGATATTCAACGATGCCCGAAAATTCCCCTGCCCGATTTGTTTGATGTGGCCTTGAAGCTGACGGAGCGGTCGCAGGATGGTGTAGCTCGCGATACCAGCCAGTCCAACACCAAAGACAAGCGCCAGCAGCACCAGCTGCTCGGTGATGGCTTCGGCTTGTGCTGAACTTTCCCGTGAGCGACCGACCCCGGCGCTGATCACGCCTTCGTGATAGTCGACATAGTGGTCGAGCGTCGACGTCATGTGGTCCATCACCTCGTTGCGCTTGGCCTCATAGTCGGGCGACACGGCACCGGGCGTGCTGGCCGTGTATTCGAGTTCGGCGTGAAACAAAGCCAGCCGGTCCTGCTGATAGCGTCTGGCCTGTTCGAGAAACAGACGACCTTCGGCGGAAGTGTCCTGCCGTAGCAGGCCTTCGATGCCGCGATGGAATTCCTCCACCTCCTCGTCAAAGTGCTGCAGAAAGGTGGGATCTCGGACCGCTAAGTACTTCTTTTCACTGTTCAATTGGTTGTAGGCCACGGCCTGAACATGCTTCGCCTGCTCGATGGCCGGATAGTGTTGTGAGGCGAGCGTGGTGCTCAGCGCTGACAGTTGGCGCAGCTGAAACAGGGCGTAAAAGTTGACGCCGGCCATCACCACAATGATGAGCAGCGATGTCAGAACGATGCGCCAGAAAATTGACAAACGCACGAGCGAAGCTCCCTGTTGTTTCTCCGATAATGAGGGCGCTTTAGGTGTAGGTAAATCCATACACTAATTTCACCTCCCACTCAAGAGTTAACCGCATCCCCCCGACCATTTAAGGCGGATTATTCCGAGATACGGGTCCTCTGGGCTGCTCCCCGCGCGTGATCCAGAATTCCTCGGCCGAATGGCCCTATTCGTTCCCCTTGATCTGTGAGGCGAACTGTCGTTGGCGATGGGAGGACCGGGAGAGTGATGCAAAGAGGTGGCCACGAAACAGGAGAATAGAGACGGCCAGGGGCGGTGTGAAGATCAGGATGAGGTACTGCGCGACGTCGGGACCGACTCCAAACGACGAGAGCCAGCTGCCGAGAATGGTGAACGGAAAGATCAGCAGCTGTGAAAAATCCAATCCCGCACCTCTGCCGACTCTGTGGGACAGGAGGAAAAACGAGGTGAAGCCGCCGGGCGCCGCGACCAGAGGCAGGAGCAGCACCGCAATCGGCAGAAACCATTCGATCCAATTTTCCAGTACAAAATCATAGGCGCGTTTGAACACATCTAATGGAGAGTCATGAGCCACCTGGTAAATGACTTCCGGGGCAGGATTCAGCAGAATGAAGATCAACAGCATCACCGCAAAAGAGATCAGTTGACCGTTCGGATTCTGTTGGGTGCCCATGTCGAGGGCCATGAGGGGAATCCACAGCACGAAACCGACGCCGATGACATCCCAGAAGTAGTGCCCGAAGCTGTCGAAGATGTCCCGGATCGTGACCGCGCGTGCAAACGATACGCCCTGTTCAATCAGGCTCAACGTGGCCCCGACCAGCAACGCGTTGACAGCCCCCAGGATAAATCCTCCAGCCATACCCAGCGGCGCGGCGATCTGCTGGGCGACGAGGAGCAGGAACAGGAAGGCGATGACCGCCACAACGGTCATCCACCCGCGCAGCAGGGACTGCCACGTCTTCCGGAGTGCTTGTCGGTAGAGCTCAAATGCGGCAACCAGTTGATTGATCATGGGCGACAATAATCCGGTCTCTCGGGTAGGGTCAAGGCAAGGGGCCGGCCAAGTTGACTTTCCGTTGCCCCATGATTATGTCGGGACATAGAGGAAATCACTGAACTCGACGAGGTACCGCGATGGACATGAACAGGATGACTATTAAGCTTCAGGAAGCTCTTCAAACGGCTTCTTCCCACGCCATGCGCCGGAGCCACCAGGGCATGGACGTGGAGCATCTCTTGCTCGCGTTTCTCGAGCAGGAGGGAGGCATCGCTCCGGCGTTGTTTGAGCAGGCAGGGATCTCCCTCCCCGCCGCACGCCAGGCCGCCGAGCAGGCGCTAAGCAAACTGCCTCAAGTGCAGGGCGCTGCCGGCGGGCCCGGCCAATTGCACCTCACTCCCCGTCTCAATCAGGTGCTCACCAAGGCCGAAGATGAGCAGCGTGCCCTCAAAGACGACTTTCTGAGCGTCGAACACGTTCTGCTTGCGATGACGCAGGAAGGCGGGATCTTCAAGAAGCTCGGGTTGTCGAAGGATAAGATTCTCGGTGCTCTGCAGCAAGTGCGGGGGCATCAGCGCGTGACCTCCCAAGATCCGGAGGGCACCTATCAGTCGCTCGAGAAGTATGGCCGTGATCTCACCAAGCTGGCCGGACAGGGAAAACTGGATCCCGTGATCGGGCGTGATGAAGAGATTCGTCGAGTGGTTCAAATCCTTTCGCGACGAACCAAGAACAATCCCGTGTTGATCGGCGAACCCGGCGTCGGCAAGACCGCGATCGTCGAAGGCTTGGCCATTCGGATCATCAAGGGCGACGTGCCCGAGGGTCTCAAGCAAAAACGAGTGGTGGCGCTCGACATGGGCGCGCTTGTGGCAGGAGCCAAATTTCGGGGGGAGTTCGAGGAGCGCTTGAAAGCGGTGTTGAAGGAAATTCAGGCCTCGCAGGGTCAGGTGCTGCTGTTCATCGATGAATTGCACACCGTTGTTGGAGCGGGAGCCGCGGAAGGCGCGATGGACGCTGCAAATCTATTGAAACCCATGCTCGCACGTGGCGAACTGCATTTGATCGGTGCGACGACGCTCGACGAGTATCGCAAACACATCGAAAAAGATGCGGCCTTGGAGCGGCGCTTCCAGACCGTGTTCGTCGATCAGCCCTCGGTTGAAAATACGATCTCGATCCTGCGCGGCCTGAAAGAACGGTACGAGGTGCACCACGGCGTCCGGATCAAGGATGCAGCGCTCGTCGCGGCGGCGAAGCTGTCGCATCGCTACATCGCTGACCGGTTCCTCCCCGACAAAGCGATCGATCTCATGGACGAGGCTGCTGCGCGTCTCCGCACGGAGATTGACAGCCTGCCGGCCGAATTGGATGAGGTGTCCCGGAAGGTGTTGCAACTCGAAATCGAGCGCGAAGCCTTGAAAAAGGAAAAGGATCAGGTCAGCCAGGCCCGCCTGGAACGACTGGAGAAGGAATTGAGCGAAAAACAGCGCGACCTGCAGGCGCTGAAGGTCCGATGGGAGTCAGAAAAGGCATCGGTTGCGCGGCTGAGGAAAACCCGTGAAGCAATTGAAGAGGTCAAGCTTGCCATTGAGAAGGCGGAGCGGGCCTATGATTTGAACCGCGTCGCTGAGTTGCGCTACGGCGAGCTGCCCCGCCTTGAGCGCGAGTTGACGATCGAGCAGCAGCAGCTGGGGAAAAAGCAGGGCGAAAGCCGTCTTCTCAAGGAGGAGGTCGATGAGGATGATATTGCCGCGATCGTGAGCCGCTGGACCGGCATACCCGTCTCCCGCCTGATGGAAGGCGAAACCGAAAAACTGCTGAAACTGGAAGACCTCCTGCATCAACGGGTCGTCGGGCAGGACGAGGCCGTCCGCGCGGTGGCCGACGCCGTCCTCCGGGCGCGGTCGGGCATCAAAGATCCGAATAAACCGATCGGCTCTTTTCTCTTCCTGGGTCCGACCGGTGTGGGAAAAACCGAGCTCGCGCGCGCCCTCGCCGCGACGCTCTTCGACGATGAAGCCAACATGATCCGGATTGACATGTCGGAGTACATGGAGAAGCACACGGTGGCCCGTCTCATCGGCGCTCCCCCCGGTTATGTGGGATATGAAGAAGGCGGTCAGTTGACGGAGGCGGTGCGGCGTCGTCCGTTCTCCGTGATTCTGTTCGATGAAGTCGAGAAGGCCCATCACGACGTGTTCAACGTGCTCTTACAAGTATTGGACGACGGACGGTTGACGGATTCGCAGGGACGGACGGTTGATTTCAAAAACACCGTGCTCATCATGACGTCCAACATCGGAAGCCCGCAAATCCTGGAGGCACAGCAGAAAGGTTCCAGTTACGAGGACGTGCGTGCGGTAGTCATCGGGGAATTACGCCGGCATTTCAGGCCGGAATTTCTGAACCGGGTGGATGAGACGGTCGTGTTTCATCCGTTGGAGACGGATCAGCTCACGAAGATCGTTGAGATTCAACTGGAACGCTTGCGGTCACGCCTGGCCGAGCGGCGGATTACGCTGGTGCTCTCGCAGCCGGCGCTGCGACACCTTGCGGAGCGTGGATACGATCCGGTGTATGGGGCACGGCCGTTGAAGCGGCTCATTCAGCAGGAGATCGAAACGCCGATCGCGCGGCAGTTGGTCAAAGGGGAACTCAAGGACGGCGATACGGCGACGGTCGACATGAAGAAGGAAGGGCTGGTCATCGTCCCCACGGTGACGAAGCCCTGACGTATTCTCACCCACCCACCCCGGCGCGCCGAGACGCGCCTTTTGCCGGGGTCAGCCGATTTTCACAGAACCCCCCTGCACGTTCTGCGTCGTGCCGCTCGAACGTTGCTTGTCCACCTTCCACTCGGTCGGGGACACTTCCAGGAGATGGCCCTTGATGGTGTGAAATCCGCCCTTGGTGAACGCCACCAGATCCGGTTTCTTGAGCTCCATCTGCAGGACGACGTTTTTCGACTCGACGTGGGTCAGCGTCACGCGCGAGGGTGCTTTCTGGACTTCATAGGCGCGTCGTTCGTTGAACATGAGCGTACTGTCTACCAGTTTGGCCGTCATTTTGCCGTTGGCGTCGAATACGGCAAAGCTGATCAGCAAGGCATCGGGTTTCAACGCCACCTGAATTTGAGGCACGCCTTCGATTTCGATCGTGCCATCGGTATTCTGATACAGATTGGAACCGACCTCCAGATCCATTATGACTCCTTCTCTTCGGGAATGTCTGCGCGGATTACGATTTCTTGATGCGGTCGAGAATGAGGGCGACGCAGCCGCCGAGCAGGCCTCCGCCGACGATGGTCGTGACCAGCTCCATCAATTTTAGTTCCCAGACCGATCCCTGCGCTTGCATGACTTCTCTCATGCCGCCTTGCAGCATGATCACCGCCAGCGCCATGGTGGCCCCGACGAGGAACCACCAGACAAATACTTTCACCGTCGCGGCCACAA
>DASVBB010000129.1:0-11580 GCA_036376045.1 Nitrospira sp. | reverse complement strand
CAATGACTTCTCAGTCGATTCTCCTGCTGAAAGCATATCTTCCACCTGCCCTTCACTGCACGTGAGTTCGCCGAACGGCGGACGCGGAGATGCACGGCCCTTTCCATGTGCAACGTATTTCTTATCGGGCTTTCTCATTATCCCCCCGTTGATGCAGGTCGATAATGAACGAGCGGTCAGGACACCGGTTCGGTTCAAGGTGAATATCGGCGATTGGCCCAGATGACCACTCCCTCTGTGTGTAATTCGCCGTATTGCCACTGCAGCATGGGCCGAACGTGGCCCAGCGGTGGCCGCTCTCGTCTGTACGAGGACTGTGGAGTGATTCGACCGCCTTTCAGCCCAGTGCACACTCCAAGGCGAGATCCGCTGATTCTCAGGTCCCTGTGCGGCCTTGCCCTGTGCCTGGTGGCCGATCCTGCTGAGAGGAGAGGTAGACACCGCACACCATACAAACTACCTCTGCGGTGAACAAGTCGCCTTTACGTTCCAATCCGAAAATGCAGACGTGTTTACCAGAGTGAGGTTGAACACGCCGTTGTCCCCGTACAGAATCTAAAATAGGATTGTTCGACATAGGGCGACCGCCTTTCTTGTCCACAAAGAGTCGGCGGCCGGGCCTTTCAGCAGGCCGTCGGCAGATGTGCGTAGAGTGCTACACGAATACTAGACGAGTGGACCAGTAGCTGTCTGGTCAAAATTGCTCACTGGGAGAAAAATGCCGTTGGGGAGAGCCAGGCTAGAAAGCGGATGTCTGTTGGTCCCGCCACACGGTCCCCAGACGGGCACCGCGCTCGAAGGAATGTTGTGGGTGGTTTCTAACCCCGCGAAATTTGGTGGGCCGTGTAGGGGTCGAACCTACGGCCCGCTGATTAAGAGTCAGCTGCTCTACCAACTGAGCTAACGGCCCACCGGGGGATTCAATTTTTCACTGCCTTCACTGGAGGGACCGAGCAAAGCCCGGTTTGGTGCGCCTGACAGGATTTGAACCTGTGGCCCTCAGCTCCGGAGGCTGATGCTCTATCCAGCTGAGCTACAGGCGCTCCTGCTACCAAGGAACGTCACATTAGCACAGCGTTTTGTAATCTGTCCACCGCGTGAAACGACGCTTAGGTGGGTGGGCCGTCCTTGGTCCCGCGGCCGGCTTTCCGCAATTCGTACAGATGCACTGCACCGCGCACTTTCTCCAACACCGCCTCATTCGTGGCGGGTTTGCGGAGCCAGTCTCCGACGCTCACCTGTCCCACGGCGTCCAGAAACGTGGCGGGAGCGGCCCCGCTCAGAACGATGATTGGAATCGTCGGATGGTGCGTGTGGAAATGCGCGATCACGGTCGCCCCATCCATTTCTGGCATCTCCAAGTCGCAGAGGATGGCGGCGATGCCGGCGGCCTGGTCTCGCTGGCTCATCAACGCGATCGCTGCCTGACCCCCATCCGCCAGAAGTGGATGGTACCCGGCACGCTTGAGCACAAGCTGTAACGCGTTTCGTATGTCTGGATCGTCATCGATGATCAGAATCGAATGCTGCGTCATGGTGTCCTTCAGGGCGCGTAGCCCCCTACCTGCTGTTCTCTCCGGTTGACGCCGGCCCGTTGTCATCGCGATCGTCCGAGGACACGAACCCATAGGGGAGCAGGAGTTCTTCGCCGTCCGTGGCCACTTCCGGCAGTTTGGCCAATTCGGCCGACTCATGATCGGCCAACGCGTGTTCCTCTGCGGTGAACGACGCGGGGAGTCGCACAATCGGCACGAATGTTTGAACCGCGCACGCGCCGTTCACCGTGGCGCCCTCTCGCACCGGTATCCCCATGGATCGACAGGTGAGGGGACGGTAGGCATAGAGCGAGCACAAACCATTGTCGTCCAGGGCGGGGCAGGGAACGTCATGAACGGCGTTGACCACCCGGTCGATTTCTCCATCGGACCAGCCATCGAGAGAGGAGGAGGCGGTCAGCCGAGGATCGGCAGCTTCCAGGCGGGCCACCTGGTGAGCCGCGCGTGCGGCAACGCGCTCCAGTTGCTCCTTGGGCAGATGGGCGAGGCCTTCCTGCAAAAGGCGCACGTCCAGACGAGTGATCGGAAACACGCCAATGCAGCAATGGGCACAACCGGCATGACAGGGAACCTGGCTCAAGAGGGCGGCATTGGCCCGTTGAAACCAGTGGTCGGTTTTCCCAGCAAGTCTCGTGAGGCGGGAAGGTGTTGGGGGCCGCATGCCCCTTATTCCTCCGGAGCGGTGGCGGACATGTCCACGATCAGGGTACCTTTCGGGGAGTAAAAACCCTGGCCGTCGACTTGAACGATGCCGTCGCAATTTTCCTGATAAAACTCCAGGATCCAGCCGTTGAAATCGTAGCCTTCGTCCGTGATGTCGCTCGGATCGAGCCTCGTCAACAGAATGAATCGTACCTTTCTCAGCTGATCGGCCACGAGCGAGGCTTCCACGTCATCGTACGAGGTCAACGCTTCCAGGAACTGACCCTTCTCCTGTTCAAACGCGTCCTGATAGGTGCCCCGGTCGCGGAAGCAGAAAACCTGTACAGGTTTTCTGGCCCGGTCATACTGCAGGGTCACATGCACCCAGGCCCACTCGTCCAGGCCTTCTTCCTTCATGTCAGACGGCAGGATCGGAAGTTGGCCGCGGGACTTCAAAAAGTCAATCATTAGACGCAGCGGAGACGGATTCTCCTTCTGACAGAACACCCGAGAGTAGATAAATTTTTCTGCAGGAGTTCCGGTAGGTTGCGCGGTCGCCGGAAGAATCGGAAGCTGCTTACCCATAAAAATCCTCAATCCATGGGGCTGCGGGTCTGATGAATTCGGCTGCAAGTTTCCAGTACTGTACGACGCTTGGTCTCGAAACTGCAAGGCCTCGCTGAAGGCGAATCCCTACGCCTGGAGCGTGTTTTTCGGTTGACAGGCCGGAAGCGCTTGGATAGACTCCCGCAGGTTTTTGGCTGGGCAATCGTTCATCACGGTCTCTTTGACGAGCTACTTCATCTCACGAAGTCTCCACTGAGAGGCAGCAGTTAGCAATTCACCTATCGTGTTTCAAGGGAGGGTTTCTCGCATGGCTAAATCAATGACGAAGTCGCAGATCGCCGACCACGTGGCTCAAAAGGCAGGGCTGACGAAGAAAGCCGCCGTCCAATTGCTGGACGACTTTGCTGCCTTGGCCTATCGGGAGGCGAAGAATGTGTTCGTGGTCCCCGGAATCGGCAAGCTCGTGTTGGCCAACCGGAAAGCACGCATGGGGCGCAACCCGCAAACCGGTGAAGCGATCAAGATCCCGGCCAAGCGCGTGGTCAAGTTCCGCGTGTCCAAGGCCGCCAAAGACGCCATCCTCGGCAACAAGAAGTAATCCAGACCAATCGGGCCGTCGCGCGAAGCTCTCAGAGCTTTCCGCCTCGCGCTCTTATGTGACAAGGGCCGGCTCCCCCCGAGGGGCGCCGGCCCTTCTCATGTCAGAGCGTTGAAAAAGGTCGTCAGCTGCGTTCTCACGTCGCTCAGAGGCTCAACGTACGACAAAAAGTACGACTCGCCTCTTTGCTCGTTGCGGCGTGACACGGGGAACGGCGCGTCTCGGCGCGCCGGGGGTTGGGCGGGTGAGATCGGTGGCTTTTTGAACGCTCTGACCATCTCACTTGTTATGAATGGGTCGGTCCAAGGCCGCTGCCGCCGAAACCGTCGTGTCCGACAAGACGAATGGCATCGCCGTCATGGACCAGTGAATCATCGCTGGCGATTTTTTTGTTGATGGTGACCAGCACCTTTTTTTCACGGATCAGCTGCAGCAGGTGGCGCAGCTGCACGCCCTGGCGCTGGATGACCTGCCGCACCGTCATCGGGGACGGCATTTCACAGGCGAGGTCGCGCTCTCCGTCGACCGTTTGAAGTTGCCCCATCAGGGAAATCGTCACCATTCGCTCACGTGCTCCCGTCCAATACCGTTGACTCCGTCCGGCGGGGCCAAGGATAATGCGGCGCCATGCCGCAATTGGATATCCAGAATCCCGGGATGCCGGATTTGCAGTTCGTGCTGTTCGTCTCGGCCCTGTGCACCTCAAACCTCGAGAACATCAATGTGCCCCCGGCGCTTCGGACGAGCATCTTCGACCGCTGCTGGTCTTTGGTCAATACGGACCCACCGCCAGCCGATCCCAAGGAGCGTGTGCTCGACCTGCGCCGCGGCACCGATCTGACGGTGGAAGCCTGTCTGTCCACCATTCGATCGCTTCTGGGAGAAGCCGGCATCACGCGCCTGATCTGGGACCATCCCGTGAGCGATTCCTCTCGCGAAAGTTCCCCTGCCGCCAAACCCTTGATCGATCGTCTTGGCCAATTGTACCCCGAGCGTCCGGAGATCGTCGATCCTCCGCCACCGCCTCCGGACGGTCGTTCGACCGGGTGACTTGCCGAGAGGATCTGACGGACGTGAAGGCCATTGCGCTCGACATTCCCGGCGTGCTCCTGATCGAACCTGCACTCTTCCCCGATCAACGGGGGCTGTTTTGTGAAACTTACCATGCCCAACGGTATGGCGACGCAGGGATTCCGGAGCGGTTCGTGCAGGATAATTTCTCGCGGTCCGTTCGGGGGACGCTTCGCGGCCTCCATTACCAGGAGCCGCATGCCCAGGGCAAGCTGGTCATGGTAGTGGAAGGCGCCGTGTATGACGTGGTGGTGGATATTCGAATAGGCTCTCCCACTTTCGGGACCTGGCAGGGAGTCGACCTGTCTTCGGACAATTATCGACAGCTCTATATTCCTCCCGGCTGTGCGCACGGCTTCTGTGTGACGAGCGAACAGGCGTCGGTCTTATATAAATGCACCGAGTTCTATTCGCCGGCGGATGAACGGGGCATTATTTGGGACGATCCGGCGCTGGCCATCTCGTGGCCGGTGACGACTCCGCTCCTCTCGCCGAAGGATCAAGCGTACGGCACCCTGGCCGCGATGAAGGATCAATTGCCCCGCTATCGACCATCGACCGGTTGATCCCATAAGGAACACTGGGCTATCTTATAACCCTTAAAAATTGTCATTCCGCATCTTATCCAGATGCCGAACAGGAGGTTTCGATGAGCAAGAGTCTGAAGGGCACCAAAAGCCATGAAAATTTGAAAGGGGCCTTTGCCGGAGAGTCGCAAGCGAACCGGCGGTATCTGTATTTCGCCAGGCGGGCCGATATCGAAGGCTACCCCGACGTCGGCGGCTTGTTCCGAGATACCTCTGAAGCCGAAACCGGCCATGCCTTCGGGCACCTGGATTTCCTCAAGGAGGTCGGAGACCCCGCGACCGGTGTGCCAATCGGCAATACGGAGGCCAATCTGAAGTCCGCCATCGAAGGTGAAACGTACGAATATACTCAGATGTATCCCGGGATGGCCAAGACGGCGCGCGATGAGGGCTTCGCCGAGCTGGCAGAATGGTTCGAGACGTTGGCCAAAGCGGAACGGTCACATGCGAACCGTTTTCAAAAAGGACTGGACAGTCTGAAGAGCTGATTGTCGAGTAGACACGCAGACGGAGGGTGGACTGGATCGGATATTCAGCCCACCCTTCGTGTTTCATGGCAGGAGACAAGATGAAAGGGCTCTCCCTCATCCACCCGGTCGATCCCGCGCAGCTGGAGAAAGAAACCCTGCGCATCTATGAGATCTGCGACGGGTGCCGCCGTTGCTTCAATTTATGCCCCTCGTTCACGACGATGCTCAACGGCATCGACAGGTACGAGGGGGACGTGGGGAAGCTGACCTCGGAGGATCATCGCCGGATCGTCGACGAATGCTACTACTGCAAGCTCTGCTTCAATCATTGTCCCTACACGCCGCCCCACCAGTTCGAGATCGATTTTCCGCATTTGATGATCCTGAAGAAACGGCAACTGGCCGCCGAACGAGGTGTGCGTTGGCGCGACCGCTGGCTCATTGCCACCGATGTGCTCGGCAGGATGGGCAGCCTAACCGCCCGGCCTTTCAACTGGCTGATGAAACGCCCGGTCGTGAGAAGGGTCGGCGAGTTGGTGGCCGGGGTCCATCGCGACAGGCACATCCTTCCTTTTTCCGGCGAGACGTTCCCGCGCTGGTTTTCCAGGCGCGGAAAGCCGGCCCGCACAGCGGCTCCGCTGAAGAGAGTCGCCTTGTTTTCGAGTTGTCTCGTGAATTACCAGGCCACCGATATCGGCAAGGCCGCGGTCCAGGTGTTAGAAAAAAACGGCGTGGAGGTCGTGGTTCCGGAGCAGCGCTGCTGCGGCATGCCCTCGTTCGATATCGGGGACCTCGGGGCGATTCGGCAGGCGATCGATGCCAACGTCGCCTCGCTGCATTCGTGGGTCGTCCGGGGGTATGATGTGGTGGTTCCCACCGCGAGCTGCAGCTTAATGTTGAAGCGCGAATATCCTGACTTGCGTCAGGACGAGGCGACGAAAGAAGTGGCGCGCAGGACGTACGACATCTGCGAGTATCTCATGAAAATGAAGAAGGAAGGTCAGCTGGCCACGGACTTCGTCAATCGCCCGGGACGAGTGGCCTATCAGATTCCTTGTCATTTGCGCGACCAGAACATCGGATTCAAATCCAAGGAACTGATGGAGTGCGCGGGGGCTCAGGTCGAGGTCATTGAAAAGTGCTCGGGACATGACGGGGCCTGGTCGGTCAAAACGGAATTTTTTAGCCTGTCCATGCTCATCGCCGAGAAAGCCGTGCGCGCCATTCGCCAGCAGCCGGCCGATCTGATCGCGACGGATTGTCCCCTGGCTGGGGTGCAGCTCGATCAAGCCGGTGCCTCGGCGCATGCGGGTGGAAAGGCGGCGCTCCATCCGATCCAGGTCGTGCGCGACGCCTACGGACTGCCGAAATGAATCTCCTGAGGCAAGAAGATCTCGTGCCTCTTGACGTGTATGAGCGGCAGCGGGACGTCTACCGGTCCCGCATTATCGCGCTCAAGCAGCGACGACGGATTTCGCTCGGCCCCCTCGTCACGCTGGTCTTCGAAAACCGAGAGACCCTGCGGTTCCAGATTCAGGAAATGATCCGGGCCGAGCGGATTCTGGAGCCGGTGAAGGTGCAGGACGAACTCGACGTGTACAATGAGCTGCTGCCCTCCGAGCACGAGTTGAGCGCCACCTTGCTCATCGAAATCACCGAGGAGGCGGCGATGAAGGAGTGGCTGGACCGGTTCATGGGCTTGGATCGCGGCCATACCGTGGCGATCATCGCGGGGGGAGAGTCGGCCTTCGGAGCATTCGAAGGCGGGCACAGCCATGAGACAAAAATCAGCGCCGTTCATTTTGTGAGGTTCCGGCCGAGTCATGCGATGAAACAGGCATTTGCGGATCTCCGTCAGCCGGTGGCGTTAACGGTCAACCACAATGGCTACCACGAGACGGTGCCGGTGTCCGGCAGCCTTCGTGAGGAATGGCTGTCGGATCTGAACACGTAAGTGTGGAATGATGGCGCCTGTCCTGCTCACCAAACGGATCGAATTTGCGGCAGCGCACCGGTATCACAAGGCCGAGTGGGACGAGACAAAAAACCGCGCGGTCTTCGGGCGGTGCTTCAACCCGCCGGCCCACGGCCATAACTATTTGCTCGAAGTGACGGTGTCCGGCGACGTCGATCCGAACACCGGCATGGTCATCAACCTCTTTGATCTGAAGCGCGTCTTGCTCGGCGTCTTGGAAGAATTCGATCACAAAAACCTGAATCTCGACATGCCGTACTTCGCCGAGCGGATTCCGACCTCGGAGAATCTGGCTCGCGTGCTCTGGATGAAGCTCGTTGAGCAAAAGGATATCGGCGAGCTTCATGCGATCCGGCTGTACGAAGACGAGGATCTGTACGCCGATGTCACCAAGGCCGGCGGCGTCGACCGTGCGAGCGTGACCAAACGGTATTCGTTTTCCACGGTCCAAGAGGGCAACCAGGGCCGGGAATGGGATTGTTTCGTGACCGTGCAAGGGCTCATTGATCCGGTGACCGGCATGGTCACGGATCTCGCTGCGCTCGACCGGTGTGTGCAGGAGACGGTGCTGGCCCGTTTCCACTGCCAGGATCTGCGGCAGGCCGTGGGCGGCGATGCCGTCACCGGCGAGGACCTCGTGCAACGGATCTGGCACGCGCTGGTCTCCCGAATCACGACCGGCCGCCTCGCTCGCATCCACCTGGTCCAGTCCCGCGATCTCTCATTCGAATATTGCGGATAAGCCGCTTGCTTCCGTGGAGGCTCCCATGACACGCCTGTGCTGCAGCCTCATGATGGGCATCCTGATGTGGACATCGGCCGCCCGGGCCGGCGGCGAGGAGGAGGCGGTCGAACGCGTGGTGGCGGCGGAGGCCAAGTCTTCAGCGACGTTTGCCGAAACCAGGGACAAACAGGCCGTGCTCAAGCTCTACACGGCCGATTACAGCGGCGTGCAGGACGGGGAGGCGGAGACACGTGAGAGCATCGAGAAATGGCTCACGGAATACGGATCCGCACTCGACCAGGGCAGCCGCGTGCACTTTCTCGGGGCCATCTCGAATCTCGATACACACATCTCCGGCCCAACGGCATGGGCCACCTTTGATTACGTGTTCCAGGCGATCAAAAACGGCGAACTTGACGCACAAGAGCACGGCAAGTGCACGAGCGTCCTGCGCAAAGAAACTTCAGGCTGGCTCATTCGCCACGAACATTGTTCGAAGACGAAACCGCAGGGGATGGAGCGGTAGTCCCGCCGCAAGCCTAGTCGACAGCCTGGGCAGAAAAGCAGTCTCTCGGGTTACTTGAGCAGGTAATCCGAAATGAGGGCCGCGAGTTCCGCCTTGTCGACGACTCCCTCGCGCGAGAGCAGAAGCTTTCCGTTTGAGAAGAAATGCGTGGTGGGGTAGGTCTCGAAGGAGTGGGTCTTCTTGATCTCGCGGCAGCGGCCGGGGACATGCATCTTGGCCTTGCCGATCTTGATGTTCGGAAATTTTGCCGCGATATCCTGGAGAATAGGGTCGTAGGCCTTGCAAGGCTCACACGTGGCGAGTCCGTAGGTCACGACGGCACCGGAACTGTCCGTGAAGTCCTTGTAATTGGCGTCGCTGACGTCTTCAACGATTCCAGACATGCGTCACATCAAGGAGGACTGAGAAGCCGGTAGTCGTCCGGCTCTCAGTCTCCAGGCCGGTATACCCGTTTAATTGAGTTTCGAGAGGGCCGCGAGGATGTCCTTGTCCTCCCGTGCCACTTTGATTTCCTGAACCTTGACGTACGCCACCTTGCCATTCTTGTCGACGATCACGGTCGCGCGTTTCGAGCAGTTCAGCGGCTCGAAATAGAGGCCATACGCCTTGGCCGTCGTCCGGTGCACATCGGACAGCAAGCGGTGCTTGAGATCCATGGAATCCGCCCAGGCCTTGTGTGAAAAGAAACTGTCGCAGCTCACGCCGAAGAGTTCGGCATTCGAATTCTGAAACTTCGGGAAGTCGTCGCTCAGACACTTATTCTCCCCCTGACAGACCGGGCTCCAGTCGAGCGGGTAAAAACAGAGGACGACGTTCTTCTTGCCGCGGTACTCGCTGAGCTTCACGTCCTTTTGATCCTGGTCCTTGAGGTTGAAGTCCGGGGCGGTATCGCCCACCTTGATTTCCGGAGCTACGTCACTCATCACTCTCCTCCTTCACAGGTTAAAACCGATCTTAGGCCACGAGATTTTGTACCGTGTGGCTGAAAAGGTTGTCAACGGTCCGGAAGACCTAGGTTTTTCTGTAGCTTGGTTCGCTTCGCCGACTAGTTTCCCCCTCCCGACACCCTGGTTCCTGGGACAGGATGTCCCCAAGTCGAGGATGCAAGGACAGATTGTCCAAGCGGATGGATCATTAGAAGTTCAAAGGCTTGTAATCGTTCTCACTTTCCCGAATTTGGGACGGGTCCACTTCTTGAGTAAGCCCTCGTCGCACCATCGAAAACCCGAGAGTGTCCCGGTGAAACGTCCCATCTACTGTTACCGTCGCCTCGCATGGAGTACCTGGTGCTGGTCCCTGGCCGTGCTGTTGATGGCGGCACTCGGGGGGATCAGCACCGCTGAGGGGGCCGAGGAACACCGGGAATATGACTTTGACCTGGCCAAAGGTTTGTACCTGTACAACCAGGGTCAATATGGTGAGGCTGAACGACACCTCAGGGATGCCTTGAGCGTGAGACCAGGCGACCAGACTGCCGGTTATTATCTCGGCCTCACTTCTTTGAGATTACAACGGTATAGAGAGGCAGAAGAGCGGTTTCGTGAGGTATTGAAGAAACATCCCGAGGATGCACGCGCCCGTTTGGGACTGGGCATGGCTCTCTATCACCAGGACCGTCCCCGCGAGGCGACGACCGAACTGACGACCGCCGAGCGAACCCTGAAGGATGATCCGCTGCTCTACTACTATGCCGGTTTGGCTGCGGCCGACCAACAGGCCTATGAGCAGGCATCCGACAAGTTCATGCGAGCGGGAAAATTGGATCCTGAACTCGCGAATGATGCCCGCTATCAGCGTGGCGTCACGCTGCACTCCCAACGTCAGTATCAACAGGCGACGGCGGAGTTCCGGTCGGCGGTCGAAGGAGGCCAGGTCGCGGCCGCCCGGCCGGCGGCGGCGCCGCCTGCGCCCACGGCTCAGCTTCCCTCGAAACGGTGGAGTGCCAACTATGGGTTGAGTCTTCAATACGATTCCAACGTCGTCCTCCTGCCAGGAGGTTCGGCGCTTCCGAACAACATCTCGCACAAAGACGATTTCGTCACCGCGTTCAACGGCTATGGCGAGTATCGTTTTCTGCAGACCGACAAATGGACCATCGGGGCTGGAGGCGGATTCTTCGCCAATGTTCACGCCCGGCTGAGTGATTTCAACGTATTCGACCTGGCTCCGACTTTGTATGCCGAGCGGCGCTTAGGCGCGGCGCAGCTGCGGTTCCAATACACGCTGGACTATGTGACCGTCGGCGGCGACGCCTACCTCCTGTCCAATGCGATCCAGCCCACCTTGACGATCCCTGAGAGCGACCGCACGTACACGCAGGCGTTCTTCCGGTATCAGAACAAGGACTTCAAAGCCTTCCGCGACGACCAATTCGGCGTCGCGGTGAATCAGACGCGCGATGCGAACAATTTCATGCTCGGTGCCATGCAATATTGGAAACTTTTCAGCGACCGGGGCTCTGTCCGCGCGGGGTATATCTTCGATACCGATCAGACCGGGGGAGGAGACATTACTCCACAGTTTGGCGTTCCAACCAAGGCGGATTGGGCTTACACGGGTCATCGACTTACCACGGGCGTTGCCTATCAACCGCTGGCAGCCACGACCCTCCAGCTCGCGTTTGATTACTACAGACAGAATTACAGTAATCCGAACTCCTTCTCCCCGGATCTCGTCGAGCGCAAAGATAACGTGTACCAATTGACCGGTACGGTCGTGCGAGATATCCGTTCCTGGTTATGGCTCGCGTTTCAATATTCCTATACCAGAGACCAATCGAACGTCGACGCGTTCAATTACACCAGGAACATCGTTTCATTAACGGTCGGAGGGTCATTTTAGGAGGCACTATGAAGATGCGCGGT
>DASVBB010000121.1:0-27851 GCA_036376045.1 Nitrospira sp. | reverse complement strand
TCGGCGCGATAGGCGGTCGGATTGTACTCCGGCGTGATCACGACGATGCGGGCACCGCGCTCGATCGACTCGAGCTTCCAGTGCGCTTCCGGCATCTTGTTCTCGACGAAGTTCTTGCCCCAGCTGGTGTTCAGCTTGGAGAAGCGCATGTCGGAGAGATCGACGTCGCAGTTCTGAGTCCCGTTCCACCACGGATGCGACGGATCCTGGTCGCCGTGCCAGGTATAGTTGGAATAGTACTTGCCGCCCTGCGCACGATCCGGATCCACTTTGCGAATCCAGCTGTCCAACAATGGTAATACGCCACCGTTGAAGCGCGTGTTCATCATCTTGCCGATGATACCCAGGACCGGCATGCCGGCGCGATGCTTGAAGCAGCGCACGCCTGCGCCCTTCATCATCTCGATCATTTCCGGCGCATAGCCCTGTTCACGCAACCGCCGGGCTCCGGCTTCACCGCTGTAGCGGGTCGCGATCAGAATGCAGCCCTTGGCTGCATAGGTCGCCGCCGTATCCCAGGACACCCGCATCATGTCGTCCAGAAAGCGGGCATCGAATTTATATTTGCGCTTCACGTCCGGGGTCAGTTCCGGCGCCCCGGCGTCCATCCACTCCTTCCAGCCCTTCCGCATCAACGGACCCTTCAAGCGATAGGGGCCGTACACGCGGCGATGGAAGGTGAACCCCTTCAAGCACATCCGCGGATTGTGCGCGAACGTCCCGCGGTTGCCGTAGAGGTCTTCATACGTCTGGTGATCGTAATTCTGCTCGACCCGCATGACGACGCCGTTACGGACGAAGGCCCGCACGCGGCAGCCGTGCGTGTCGTTCGGGGAACAACACCACGTAAACGACGAATCATAGCGGTACTGGTCGTGATAGACCCGCTCCCACGACCGGTCCGGGTATTCGCCGAGGGGGTTGCCCACCTCGATGACCGGCTGCAGAGCCGTCAACGCCAGGACTTTATCGGCGACCGCGACCGCGGCCACCGTGCCTGCCGTGACTTTTAAAAACTGTCTGCGTGACAGAAACATTGGTGACACCTCCTAAGTTGAGGCTCTCAGAGAGCCCACGTTCCTAACCCAACGCACCACGAACGGTTCCCACCTCCCTTCGTCACTAGAACTGCTGCTGAGGTTTTCCGGAAAACGAGCAAACAGCCATTCTGAAATCCAGGCTGAAAGGTCGATCTTCTAGATGAAATCAGCATCATGGGCCAATAGAATTGGCAAGATATGCACCATGGACCTATCAACAATAGGACAGGCGGATAGTGATGGAAGTGATTGAAATTACATCTATAGTTTGCTCATTCCCGGGTGAGCGAATTATCCTGACGTGCCGCGGGATGGGTATCCGGTGTATCGCTCCGCGGGATGTGTGGATCAGATATTTGAGAAGATGCCGTTGAATCAATGACTTATGCTAATTTCAGTTGTGTTACCTTTTCGTAGCGCCTCGATGCGAATGTAACGAATTTAGAGTGGCAGTCATGAGCCCACCTTGCTTGACAGCCTAGGACCTCCTGAGTAGAATCCGACCTCTCTCCTCACAGTTCCTTTCGAGCGGGAATAGCTCAGTGGTAGAGCATCGCCTTGCCAAGGCGAGGGTCGAGGGTTCAAATCCCTTTTCCCGCTCCAAACTCTTCCAACATTTTTCGAAATGGATTTAAGACCCTCGACCGGGGATTCTCGAAGGGGTGCGTGACGAAGTTGTTTCGGACCCGGCGAATATCACGTGGGGCAGGAGGAAGTGACAAGTGGAAAAGGAAGGCTAAGCTAACGGAGAAGACCGTTCTTGAGAAACCTGTGAGAGTCGCTTCAGGACCGCGATGTCTTCCACGGCTTGATTGAGTTCCTCGCCGGATAGAGACTTCACACCAAAACGTCCTTGGCAATAGAGTGCCGTCAGTCTTGTGACGACGGATTCAGCGTCAGCCCATCGCTCCCGTACGAGCGTAGCCACCTCCGTCGGGGTCGTGGACGGTGTCACGCGGATGCCGCGCCGCGCCGCAAGTTCCAACATTTTTCTGTACACGTGCACGATCTGTTGGTGTGTTCGCACCGTCGGGCGTTCGATCGAACGACCATATGGCCATCGGCCGGACATCAGAAGAATCAGACAAGTCACTCCGGCCGCGGACGCGAGCAGTAGCGTCCACACAAGGCTCTCAGGGATTGTGTTCGCTCGCTCAATCCATGTCCGCACCAGTCGGGCGGATGCTGCGCCGAAACCGGAGGTCCATTGACCGAGCACGTCCCTGGCGGAATCGCTGCTTTCGCGAAGACTGTGAATGATGGCCAATTGATCGCGCCCGCTGTACCGGATGACCACCCGATCCCAATGAAGACGCAGGGATTCGCCAAATCGCTGGAACGCCACCCAGAGAGACGGGGTGAACGCGGCCGCACTTGACGGGGTGGGATCCATCGTCATCCATCCGGACTGGGGATAATACACTTCCACCCAGGCATGGGCGTCGCGCTGCCGGACGGTGTAGTAGTTGCCGAACTCATTCCACTCGGTCGCCAAAAACCCTGTCACCAGCCGGGACGGGATGCCGATACTTCTAAGCATGAGCACCATCGCAGTCGCATAATGTTCGCAATATCCGGTCTTCCGGCTGAACAGGAACTCTTCAATCGGGTGATCGGAGGCAATCGTGTCCGCCTCCAGGCTGTATTGGTAGTTCGACAGCAGATGGTTCAATACGGCAGTGACCTTCTCGTGCGGTGTGCCCACTGGATCGGTGACCCGGCGGGCCAAGTCCGCGATGCGATCGGAGCCCGAGGGGAGTTGAAGGTACCGCTCACGTATGCCGGCGGCATACTCGAGCACGACGGAAGTCTGTTCGGCAGGCATCATCCGGTGTTCGCGCGATGTGACGGAATACCGAATCCGCGAGGTGGACGGATAAGGCAGATGAAGACCTGTCATGCTGTCCAGCTGCACTCCCATGAAGTCGCCACTGACGGATTCGGCGAACGGGGCAGCAAACAGCACCGACGTATCCAAGGCCTCAAGGAGAATATCCTGCCGCAATGGTTCAGAGAGGGCGGCCAGGTTCCGACTATCTCTGAAGCGGACGACAAAGACACCATCGCCCACAAGTCCGAGGTTTCGGCGTTGCCGGCCGGCGGAACTCCACGATCGTCCGTTGTATTGATCGAAAGCGAGACCGCGCAGATAGAGCCGCTCTCTGCCGGCTGTCGGTTGGTCCGGCAACTCCACTCTCATCACGATCTGGGGATCCTCTTTGACGGATCCGATCATGCCGAGATCAACCCGTTCGGAAAATCCGGTGGTCCGTAATCCTTCCCCTTTGCCTTTTTGCATGATTCCGACGCTGATGCGCGGCAACAGAAAGAAGATCATCAGGGTCAGCGCAAACGTGAAGAGCGCAATGCCATTCGTGAACCAGAAGAACCGGCCCGTAATCCTTGGGCCGGGTTGAGGAGCAGTGGGGGGATTGCCTGCCGGAAGTGAGACGATGGTCGCGGCGCCCTTGTCGGTCAGATGATAGAGCAGCAGGCTCCAGATGGCGGCTAGGACATAGAGCACGAAGATCGATATATACCAGAGGTCTGTCGTCAACGCGGCCGAGGCGAGTACGGACATTAAAGAGATGGCATACAGATGGCGGTAGTCTCGGCGATCCTGCAAGGTCAGGATCTTCACGTTCAGAAGGATGACGAGGAAGTGGATGCCCGCCGGAAGTAGATCGCGTGAGATTGCTGTGAGATCCAAGAGAAACAGCGCGAAAGCGCCGATCAGGAGCATATTCCAAACAACAGGGGAGGCGGGCAGCCCCATGCGGCGCCCCGCCGGCCATCCGATCATTTGCAAAATGGCATAGATCAGGAGCGCTAAGGTGACGGCAGCGAGCCAGCCCGGAACGCTTCGTGCCAGTAGTAGGCCCGCGAATCCCGTGGCGGCCAACAGTAGTGCACTGCCTCGGAGGGCCTGTTCAAGAGCCATGGGTGAGGGCCTCAATGTGGGACGCGTACAACATTCGATCCGCCACCACGGGCATGGAAGCCATGGGATCAGACCAGGGGACAATGCCGACGGTATAACCACGTTCGGCGTCGTATCCGAGCTCGGATAGCCCGTCCCTGGCGCCCTGATGGCCGGTTCCCGGCAACCGGCGCTCGCAAAGGGCGAGCAACCGAAGCATCGTCACCAGATGGTCGGAACCGGTTCCCAGTCCGGAATCCTCTGCGTCAAGGATCAGGCGCAAGGGATAGGACTTTTGCGAGAGGTGCCAGATCAGTGAGGCCGCCAACGTGACACTTTGTTCGAAGAGGGTGTCGTGATCGTCCGGTGCAATCGTCGAAAGCACGACAGTGATGCGCCGCTGATCCTCGGCTTCGGTTTCCCGTACGATCAAGTTGGAGGTGCGAGCCGTCGTCGTCCAGTGGATTGCGCGCGAGTCATCGCCGGGCCGGTACAAACGTAAATTGTAGAGCTGCGTGCCATGTCCTCGCCGGGGAAGCGACAGCCCCTGTCCCTCGCTGACGAGTTCATCGACAAATCGAAGAGACAGCGGCGTGATCGGAGGGCTCACCGGAATTTTCGCCGGCACCTGATAGAGTGCCCGCTTCAGAAACAACCCGAAGGGAAAGAGCGTTTCTGCCCTGATCCCTTCCAGCTCGAGCCGGCCGCGGGTCGTGGCCAGGATCGGGTAGGAAAGGAGCACCGACCGTTGCGCCGGCAGATGATTGACGAACAATCCTCTGTCGAGGTTCTGTCCGTGAGCAACATCGAACAGCAGGAGAGAAAAACTCGGCAGCCACCGGTTGCGATTAGTCACTGATAGGGTGACCGTCGTCGGCTGGTTGGCCATGATGAGGTCCGGCAGATGTCGGTGGAAATCGAGGCGGCGCAAACACTGCTCAGAGAGAAGACCGGAGATCACCACCACGCTCAACATCATCGCGAGAAGCAGATAGAAGAGGTTATTGCCCGTGTTGATGGCGGCCACCCCGATGCCAATCGTAAACAGCAGGAAGCGCGTGCCTTCGGAGGTGAGGCGGATAGACCGGCGGGTCGCGAGATAGCGCAGCTGAGATCGGAAACGGGCGCCGCGCAGGCACCTGAAGGACATCATTGCAGGCCAGGCCATGCCCGAGAGTTCATACAGGAACCGGTATCGTGTCGACGATGTCGAGGACGATGCGTTCGGCTTGTTCGAAGCCCTGCATGCGCATGCCCTGCGCGCGGTTCAGCATGACGCGGTGCGACAGGACGATGGGCGCCAGTTCCTTGATGTCGTCCGGGAGGCAGAAGTCGCGACCGCGGACCAACGCCAGGGCCTTGGACGCGTTATTGAGCGCCAGCGCCCCTCGAGTGCTCACGCCAAGGGACAGGAGTTCGCTCTGTCTGGTGGCCTGCACGATCGCCAACAGATATTCACTCACGCTGTCATCCACATGCACATGCTCAATCCGGCGCTGAAGTTCCAACACGTCCTGTGCCGACAGCACCGGGGCGAGAATATCGGCCGGGTGCAGCGCATAAGGACGGTTGAGCACCTTCCGCTCTTCCTCCACGGTGGGGTAGCCGATGCGCAAGCGCATCAAGAAGCGATCGAGTTGAGATTCCGGCAGCGGGAACGTGCCGTGAGATTCGGCGGGATTCTGCGTGGCGATCACCATAAATGGCTGCTTCAACGGATGCGTCTGATTATCGACGGAAATCTGCGCCTCGCTCATGGCCTCCAACAGGCTGCTTTGTGTTTTCGGCGTCGTCCGGTTGATTTCATCCGCAAGGACGATGTTGGCAAAAATCGGTCCCGGCATGAATTCAAAGGCCTGTTGCTGTCGGTTGAAAATGGATACCCCGACGATATCGGATGGCAGGAGATCGCTCGTGAACTGGATGCGCTTGAATGAGCAGTCGAGCGAACGGGCCAGACTATGCGCGAGCGTCGTTTTGCCGACGCCGGGTACGTCTTCGAGCAGTAAGTGTCCCCGAGCCAAGAGGCAGACGACGGCCATTTCGATGACGTGCGCCTTTCCCCTGATGACACGGGCAATATTGTCCTGAATCGCTTGAAGAGGATGCGGTACGTTCATTGGGGATTATCGGCTCTGGTGGCTAGAAAATGGGTGGTGGCGTGACACTGCTGAAGTCTAACAAAGGGCCGGGTGACGGTCAATTTTTCCGCAGTTTCCGGCATGCGGAAAGGTCAACGCTCGGGAACGAGCAGGACCATCCACGGAGGCGCTTCCTCGACCATGTCTTTAAACCGTCTGGCAGTGCTGCTGGACGGCATACCGGGAAACACCGCGCCTCGGCGAATGATGACCGACCGGAACCTGTACGTCTCCTGGTGCGTCCCATCGGACAGGATATGAGGCAGGTGTGTTCGTAGGGTTGCGCAGGTCGACAGATCCAAACTTTCTCCGACCCCGAGAGCCGAAATACGTCCGTAGAGGTCGCCAAAGATTGCCGGTAGATTGTCCGATGTGAACGGCGCATCGTTCGGACGAAACCGATGCTCTTCGAGGAGCTGCGCCAGCAACTCCCAGAACACCTGATTGTCGACGGCCCCCAAAACCCCCAGGTAACTCGAGCGAGCGATCAGGTCCAAGAGGACCAGTGGACCCCGTATCTCGAACTTCCACGAGGGGAACAGCAGCGTTCGATCGCGATGCTGGACCTCGAGTGCGGATTCCCCGCGATATTGCGTCTGTCGGAAGTCTCCCTTCGATTGGATCAGCTGCTGTTGAATGACTGCTGGAGAAAGGCGGGTGGGCTCATAGGCGAACGTGGGGGTCGCGGGAGCCCAGCATGTAGTGACGGCATAGCGTGAGGCGAGCTTGCCAGTGCGCGCCAGCCGCTCGAAATCGCACATGTCCTGGTCCGGCAGGAATCGGAAGGACAGGTCCGGCCTCGAACGGAGTGCCTGAACCAGTTCCTGCGGCGGATGCAGGGGGCCGCCGAGTTTCGATTGGGGATGCAGCCGGTCAACGCAATGCAGGATGAGTGACCGATTCTGACGGTGAAGCGGTGGCCCGTAATGATCCGCCAGTTCTGCGGCAAAGGACAGATCGCCAGCTCCCAGATCGAGCACGGACGCGACAGATGAAGTGAGGAGAAGATCGAACGGCGTCGTGTGATCGCGAAGGAGGGTTGAAACGATGTCGCTGTCGAGAGAAGGAACGGGCCACCGGGGCATCAACGGCTGGACGACGTCGAAATGGACGCACAGAGCACGAAGCGCCTTGCTGGGCGGAAGGCCGGTCAGTACCTTGAGGCTCTGTCCCGACAGGTCCTGAATTCGCTCGGCAGTGCCGTGGTTTAACGCCGTGAGGATGGTTTCCTGAACTGCCTCGGGGAGGTGTGAGCGGCGAACACGCTCGATCAGACCGTGTAACGTACTGACGAGATGCGAAGCCTCAATGAGACGGCGCGAGGTCTCCCATTCCGAGTCCCGTTGTTGCAGGCCTTTGGTGATCTGAGAACGAAATGCTGCAAGGAGCTGATCGTGCGAGGTCATGAAGGCATCGAGACGACGAGCCGCTGTTCCGCGGCGATCACACGGGAGGCAGCATAACGGCCCAGTGGCCATCGGTCAAGGTTGGTTGGCTTGCCGAGGCAGCACACCTGTGTTAGGAAAAAAGCGAGACGACTGGAGGGAAGGATGTCTCGATCGCTCACCTGCATCACAATCGCATCTTTGATCATTGCTGCCATGTTGGGTTCAGCCGCCTGCGCTGGCAGGGAACCATCCGCACAGGCGGAGACCTCTGCGACGCCGACAGCCGACTTCCAGGCGGGACAGATCATCGATACTGCGAACGGCCGATCGATTTCCCTTGAAGAGTTAGTGACCCGAGTGCTTCAGCAAGAAGTGGTGTATCTGGGTGAAGAGCATCACAATCGGTTTCATATTGAGGCGGCCCTGTCTCTCTTGAATCGCCTTTCACGAGCCGGCCGTCGGCCGGTCCTCGCAATGGAAATGTTCGGCTGGGAGAGTCAGCCCGTACTGGACCGCTATGTCCAGGGCGATGACGTGGCCCGTCAGGACTTTCTGAGCCAGGCCGGGTGGACTCAGAACTGGGGAGGTCCGTTCGAAACCTATGAGCCGCTCGTGGCCTTTGCCAAGGCCGAACGGTTGCGACTTGTTGCACTCAATCCTCCCAAGCCGCTCGTGCGACTCGTCGCAAAGAAGGGTCTCGAGGAAGCGCGTCACGACGCGGACTGGGCCCGTTGGGATATGCAGCATGAAACCATTGTCGACGACCCCGCCTACCGAAAGAAAATTTTCGAACAGCTGCGCGCCTGTCACGGCGGAGGATCGGATGAGATGTATCAATCCATGTACGAGGCGTCGATGGTGCGTGATGAAGGCATGGCGAAAACCGTGGTGAGTCTGGTCGCATCCTTGCGCGGCCTGGCAGATGCGGCGGCCGGGCCAGTCGTCAGTTACACCGGGGGAGGACATATCCAGTATAATCTGCCGGTTCCTCAACGAGTCGCACGGCGGCTGTCCGGCGCTGTTCGACAGACCACCATCTATATGTCGTCCTATGCGCAGGGGCGTCGGGACGATCTCAGCGAGATGCTCAGCGGGAAGATCGCCGATTACCTCTGGCTCACACCGGTCACGGCAGAGGGGATGCCTCGGCGCTGCCGATGAATCATCGGTGCCCGTCAAGATCGCGGCTCTGCTTGACAGTTTCGAGGCGGCGCTCCACACTAGACCTTAATGCGATGACAGAAGCGAGACGAGTGTCCGGCCATCGCGTGGAGCACGCTCGCATGCGAAACAAGATCCCCTGTTCGGCAGAACGGCTGAGCCTCCTGGATCCTCCGATGATCCAAGGAGTTGTCGACCGGAATGCCTTTCACTTAGGCAATC
Source organism: Nitrospira sp. (assembly GCA_036376045.1). Classification (GTDB taxonomy): domain Bacteria; phylum Nitrospirota; class Nitrospiria; order Nitrospirales; family Nitrospiraceae; genus Nitrospira_C. The sequence continues at coordinate 18,979 of DASVBB010000121.1, read as the reverse complement.
AGTACCTTTCTGAAAACCGCGTGCGTATCGTCGAAGCCGATGACGCCCAGATCTCTTCCGCCGTCATCGGGAATTCGGGTCTGTACGAGCAGACAATCCGTTTGAAGGATGGCCACCTGGTGTCCAAGTGCAGTTGTTCCCTGCCCGAAGAACCAATGTGCCGCCATTGCATCGCCGTGCTCCTCGAATATCATCGCTGGGTGCAACCGCGGTCTAAGAAGCTCCGGTCGACACCGTCCCCGGCACCGGATTCTCAGGCCAATGGCCCTGCTTCGTCTGGGGTATCCGCGGACTTGAGGTTGAGCGAAGTGCTGGCGTTCATCGACTGGTTCCAGCCGGCGATGAAGGCGTTAGAAAAAGGACTGCCGTTGCCTGATGCTTCCCGGTTGACCGGAGACCTTGCCGCGTTGACACAAGTCATTCAGAATCTGGACGATCGCCGTCGTGAAAGCGAGGAGATTCAGCTGACGCTCGAGTCCGAACAACGGGACCGGGAAGCCTATGTGCAACGAATGACTCAACAGCTTCAGGCGTCAATGACCGAAGTGAAGGCCGCCCAAACGCAGGTGCAGCAGCTTCAGCAGGAAGTGGCCGGATATCAGGATATGTTTACAAAAGTGTCTGAAATTGCCTCCGAAGTGGGCGGGTATGACAGCCAGATCAAGGCCATTGCCGGGGAACTCCTCAACAAAGGCACACAGCTCGATAAGCTGGCTACTTCCTTCAGAGAAGTCGCCGGTGCGCTCAAGACCATCAGCAAATCCAATCGGACGACCTAAGCCGATCCAGACTGTTCAGGGCTCTGCCTGCCCTTCAATCCTCTTGCGTCGAATCCGGCGATTTCAGTACAATGCGGCCTCGGTTTTCTTCACCACTTCGAGGAGGGTGTCACATGAACAGGATGTTGGGACAGATCAGTGCAGTGATGGGGACGCTGATCATCGGCGCTTCGTCTGCGTTTGCCAATGCGCCGAAGGGTGAAGGGGCTCCCGATTATAGCGGCATCAGCAGCATGTATTACGCCCTCATCGGCTTGGTGCTCGCATATGGCGTCTACGATACGTTTTTCAAGAAGAGCTGAATCGCAACCGCCTGATCGATCGTCCCCGGGCTCATAGGTGAGTGAGCCCGGGGTTCTTCTTCGTCGCCCCCAACGGATCACTTCGTCTCCACTTCGTCTCATTGTCGCGCGCTGAGCAGTGGTGTCAGTGTCTCCAGTACCTTGTCCGCGATAATGCGATAACCCTCACTCGTAGGATGTATGCCGTCGGCTTGGTTGAGGGATGCCGATCCCGCCACGCCATCCAGAAAAAACGGAATCAGCGTCAACCGGTATTGTTTAGCGAGCGTGGGATAGATCGCCTCGAAGGCTTTTGTATAGTCAGTCCCGTAATTCGGTGGAAGCTTCATACCCGCGAGAATCACCCGGACGGACGCGTCTTGGCACCGTTGAATGATGCGCTCGAGGTTCGCTTTCGTCTCTTGGAGGTTGAGGCCGCGAAGCCCGTCGTTTCCGCCGAGTTCGAGAATCACGAAGTCTGGACGCCCTTTGAGGACCCAGTCGACCCTCCGCAATCCGCCCGCCGTGGTATCTCCACTCACTCCCGCGTTGATGACGCGATATCGGAACCCCTGTGCGTTCAATCGATGCTGTAGCCGCGCCGGGTAGGCCTCTTCGGCAGCGACGCCGAGGCCGGCCGTCAAACTGTCGCCGAAAGCAACAATTCGAGGGCGGTCGTCGTCGGCAACGGCGTTTGGAGGCAGGCCGGTCACAGCGCTGATGGAGAGCAGCGCGAGGAGGAAATATCTGACGGATAGATTGGGAAATCCTCTGGCCGGCATCGGACTTCAGTATAATACCATGTGATCCTCATCCGATGGCGGGGAAGGAGCGCTCATGATTGCCGTTCAACACCTATCCATGCGTCTCACGGCCGGTGGTCGACCTGTCACCATACTGGATGATGTGACGCTGGAGATTCCTTCGAAACAGACGGTGGCCGTCATGGGGCCGTCAGGGAGCGGGAAGTCGACCCTGTTGGGGTTGATGGCCGGCCTCGACCGTCCGACTTCAGGGTCGATCAAGCTCGACGGCACAGAGATTACCTCGTTATCTGAAAGCCGTATGGCCAAGTTCCGGCGCGCGAAGATCGGCTATATTTTTCAATCGTTCCATCTCATTCCGACGCTGACCGCCTTGGAAAACGTGTTGGTGCCGCTGGAGTTGGCGGGGAATGCCTCGGCCAGCGCTCATGCAGTCGAGTTGTTGCAGACGGTCGGCCTGGGCAATCGCATCGATCACTATCCCGTGCAACTGTCCGGAGGTGAGCAACAGCGGGTTGCCGTGGCGCGGGCGTTTGCGTGCCGGCCTCCGATCCTCTTGGCGGACGAGCCGACAGGCAATCTGGATTCACAGACCGGGCGCCACATCATGGATCTGGTGTTGGCCCTCCACCGTGATTATGGGACCACTTTGGTGCTGGTCACCCATGACCATGCCATCGCAACCTTGATGCATCGAGTGATCGCGCTTCGGGACGGACGCATCGAGTCCGACGAGATCCTTCCGGGCATCTCCACTCGGAGTGAGTCCCCCCTGTGAACCGCTTCATGTTCCGCATGGCCTGGAGGGAGACCAGAGGAGCCTGGCGGCACTTCTTGTATTTCTTCGTCTGTATCGCCATCGGTGTCGGCGCGCTGGTCGGCGTATCGTTGTTTGCCGCCCATGTGGATCGCGCCGTGTCCGCACAAGCCAAGGGACTTCTCGGGGGCGATCTGGAGATTCGTTCTTCTCATCCCTTGAGTGCGGAAGGCCGGGCGGTGCTCGACACGCTCGATCAGCGGGGGATCATCCGGACGCATGTCAGTGAGTTGGTGGCCATGGCCGCCAGGACCACGAAGGGAACCACGGCGGCTCAAGCGACACAGATCGTGGAGCTCAAGGCGGTGGAGTCCGGGTATCCGCTATATGGCGCACTGAAGGTCGAGCCCTCCGCCTCGTTGGAGCAGCTTCTGCATCCGGATCGGTCCCGGTGTGAAGCGGGCCCCTGCCACGGCGCTGTCGTGCAGGAGGCGCTCTTGCTTCGCATGGGATTGGCCGTGGGGGACCGGTTAAAAATCGGTACGGCTGAATTTCTCATCACGGGCCTGGTACGCCTCGAGCCGGATCGAATGGCGAACGCCTTCAGTCTCGGCCCGCGTGTGATCATCTCAGTGGCCGGTCTCAAGGCCTCGGCGCTTCTGCAGCCGGGGAGCCGGGTCCGTGAACGCGAACTGCTCAAATTTGCCCCCGACCTGCCACTCGAGTCCTTGCGCGCAGAACTCCGCGGCCGGTTGGCCGCTGACCATGTGCGTGTCTCCGGCTATCGCGACGGCCAGCCCCAGCTCAAGCAGTTTCTTGAACAATTGTCCCGCTATCTGGGCTTGATCGGGTTGACGGCCTTGTTCATCGGCGGACTCGGAGTGGCCATGTCGATTCATGCGTTCATGCGGGAAAAGCTGAAGACCATCGCCATTCTGAAAAGCCTGGGTGCCGATTCCCCTCTGTTGATCGGGGCCTACGTGCTGCAAGCGATCGGGCTGGGAGTGATCGGGAGCGTGGCAGGGATGCTGATCGGCATTGTGCTACAGCGCGTGCTTCCACCCTTGCTGGCGGGTGCTTTCGTGAGTGATCTGCTCGAGCAAGTTGGCGCGTCGACCGACCTCTCGGCGGTCTCGCTTGGGCCACTCCTCAAGGGCGGCGTCTTGGGACTCTTTACCACTCTGCTCTTTGCCCTCTGGCCGCTCTTCCGTGTTCGGGAGATTTCTCCCGCCGCCATCTTCCGGCGTGAAGTCGATCCGGATTCCTTCGGTGATCCCCACACCGGATCGACGTGGAGAGGCAAACTGGGGCTCCAGGACCGGTTCAGTGTGATCACCGCTGGTACGCTCATCTGCGGACTGGCGGCCCTGGCCGTGTGGCAAGCCGGGTCATGGCGGATCGGTGGGTGGTACATCGGTGGCGTGGCATTGGCGATCCTCACCCTGCTTGGCTGCGGACGGCTGCTCGTGTGGGGGCTCAGGAGGATGCCCAAGCCCGCTTCCCTCGGCTTGCGGTACGCCATGGGAAATGTGCTGCGACCCGGGGGGCATACGGCGGGGATCTTAGTGGCGATCGGCATCAGCGTGATGGTCATCGTGACGGTGTCACTGGTGGAACAGGCGCTGCTTCGTCAGGTAGGCGAGACACGGCCGGTTGATGCGCCGACATTTTTCTTCATCGACCTTCAGGCGGATCAAACAGCGGGGTTTGCCAAGCTGATCGGCGAGCAGACCGCCGGACGCATGCCGGAAATGACACCGCTTGTGCGGTCCCGTCTTCATGCCGTGAACGGCGAGGAGGTGAAAATCGAAGAAGAACGTGACCAGGACGAGCGGCGCGACGAGAACAAGGAGGAGCGGCGCAAGCAATGGTATTTGTCGCGGGAATACGTGCTGACCTTTCTCGATCAACTCCCAAAGGGAAACGAGATCGTCCGTGGCGCCTGGTGGCATCCGGGACAGCGCTTCGCGGTGCCTCAGGTCTCCGTTGAAGAAGAGGCTGCACGTGCTTTGGGGCTGGAAGTGGGGTCCCGCATCGACCTCGACATCCAGGGCGCGACCATCCGGGCGGAGGTCGCGAACATCCGTAAAGTGGATTGGGGAAATTTCTCCACAAACTTCTACATGATTCTGTCGCCGGGATCGCTGGACGGCGCTCCGGTTACGTATGTGGCGACGATCCGTGTCGATCCCGATCTGGAGATTCCGTTACAGCAGGCCGTGGTTGGCGCCTTTCCCAACGTGAGCGCGATCCATGTCGGGGACGTGCTGCGAAACTTTGCCAATGTCTTGGATCGACTCGCGTTGGCGATTCGCGCCGTGGCGCTGTTTTGTGTCGTGAGCGGCGGCCTTGTGATGGCAGCGGCGTTGGCGTCCACCAGATACCGGCGGCTCTATGAGTCGGTGATTCTCAAGGCGCTGGGGGCCACTCGTGGTTTGATCGCGAGAACGTTCGCGGCAGAGTATGCGTTGTTGGGGTTGATCGGCGGCATCCTGGCAGTGGGATTATCGAGCGCGCTCTCCTGGCTGGTGCTGACCCGCGTGTTTGACTTGACGTGGAGCCTGCATCCGATGGTGCTGCTGATCGGGCTCGGGTGCACGGTACTGCTTACCTTGTCCGTGGGCCTGCTCAGCACGTTTCGGATCTTGGGGCAGAGACCACTGGCGATCCTACGGCACGAGTAGGCTGCTGAAGCAGGTCGGCAGCGTCGTGCTCGTCACGCATCTTCCTGCGACGTGAGGTTAAACTCCCGCGCTCCTGCGGCCTTGCTGTCGGCCTGTTTGCGCAGCCTGTCCGTGAGGTATTAAGCACATTTTCAGTTGGCGACGATGTGAAACAGCGCGCCCGGCTGAGTTACGAGGTACAGTTCGCCTTGGGCGTCTTCTCCGAAACTGGTGATCTGCTGCCCGGCGGGTGGAGTGAGCAGCGGCCACGTGTTCTGCGTACCCAGTTTTCCATTCTGCTGCTGAAAACTTCTGACGAATCCGGCACAGAGGTCGCCATAAAAATACGTCCCGGTCACCGCGGTACTTTTTGTCCCTCGATAGACGTACCCGCCGATGATTGAACACGCTCCATCATCGTGAGTGTAGTCCAGGATAGGCGGGGTGAGACCGGCAGTGTTGCACCCGCTTGGAGGATTGAAGCACAAAAATCCCTCCATGATGCGCCAGCCGTAGTTGATGGCCCTGCCTGCATCCGGCGCCTGCGCGACGTCTACTTCCTCACGAAGACTTTGTCCGACGTCGCCAATGTAGAGGTCGCCGGTCGTGCGATCGAAGGAAAAACGATAGGGATTGCGCAGGCCGTAGCTCCACACCTCCGGGGCTCCGCCTGGAAGGATAAAGGGATTATTGCTGACGAAGGCGCAGGGATTACCGGTCAAGGGATTGAGTCGCAGGAGTTTCCCTAACAGTACCGTCTTCGTCTGAGCATTGTTTGCAGGGTCGCCGGCACCTCCCCCATCTCCGACTCCTGCATAAAGACAGCGATCAGGTCCGAATGCGAGCATGCCGCCGTTGTGGTTGGCGTTGGTCGGATGAGGGATGGTCTTGAGAATGGTTTCCGTCGCGCCCGCGACATTGGCGGCCGGCGGATTTGCCTGGTACCTGGCAATCACAATATCGCCATCGGCAATCACGCCGTTTGCTCTTCCTGTGTAGTACACATAGAAGAAGCCGTTTGTCGCATAGTCGGGGTCGAAGGCCATCCCCAGCAGGCCGCGTTCTCCGCCGCTGAGAACACGCGAGGTGAGGTCGAGAAAGGTCCCTATGAGAGCGCCACTCAACGAATCCACGATCCGGATCAGTCCGGCCTGTTCAACAATAAACAGGCGGGTCTCGCTCGTATTCCCAATTGGCGCGGTCAGGAAGAGCGGTGAGGAGAAAACGGTCGAAGTCGCGACGGGCTGTAGCGTCAGACTATTGGAGGGCGCGGGAGCTGGACCTGTGCCACCACCACCGCCTCCACTGTCGCCGCCACCACAGGCGCCAAGCAAGAGCAGGGAGAGGAGTACAATGAAGCGTGACGCCGTCCAAGGCATGCTACAGCCTACTATGAGACGTTTGGTTCACTCAATCCCGATAAATAACCGGGCTCTAACTCGGTCCTAGCGGGCTTTCTGTAAGTATTCCATCAGGCTTCGGCCGTTACGTTCTCCGAAGGAGACGCTGATGCGTAGCTGTTCGAGGTATTGCTCCAGGGTCTTCCCGCCCAAATCGATTTTGCGTGTTTCAAAGAACTGACGGACGTCGCGTTCGAGTGCGGGCGCGGATAATCCTGTGATGCCGCCGCACATTCGGCGGAGCCCTTGTTTGGGAAATCGCTGGTCCAACACATCCCAATTCTTCTTCACGAAGCGCCAGCCTTGTTCGCGACCATACACGTTGCTCATGACTGCGCCGACCATGAAGGGTGCATCCTGGATGCGGATTTGTCCGTCGAGTGTCTTGGCCAGCGTACGGTCGAGAAGTGCCTCTTGCCGGAACATAGCCAGTGAAAACAGGTACCGACGTTCCTCCTGTGGTGTAGCGGCGGTTTTGAACCGCTCGGCGAACTCCTCATAACGAGCGGCATCACCCGTAAAGGCGAGAATGCTCACGAGCGCAGGAAGCAGGTTCGGATCGACCGCTGCGGGATCCTTGCGGGCGGTGGCGTACAATTCAACGGCACGCGCCTGAGTCGCGGGGTCGTTGCCCAGTCGGCCCAATGCGCCGATCAGCTCGCTTCTGAGTTGCCGAACCAGGTCGTTCTCGCCGGCTTGTACGGTCCAGCCCACCGCTGTGGCCGCCGGACCGATTCTGGTCCGCACGAACGCCTCCAGCAGAGGGCGTTGAGAGGGATCGATGATCCGGTTGAGGAAGCCGAAAGAATCGATGAGTATGGCCCACACGTTCTTGTCCCGTTCCCCGATGAACCGGCCGGTCAGATCCAAATATGTTGGCAACGGCATCAGGCCGGCGAGGGTCGACGCCCAGGCGTCGTTGACAAGGTTGAATCGTTCGATGGGGGCGAGCGTCTCCAGGCCACGTTCGAGCAGCCGCTGCAACAGGAGCGGCCCGTAGCGCACCCGGTAAAAGCCATGCCCGTTTTCGTTGATCACGACAAATTGCGTGTCCGGAGGACAGGCCACGCGCTCCTCATCCCGGGTCAGCAAGAGTCGTCGAGTCTCCGTCTTCTCCCCGGCCTGGATTCGAAACGAGACGGGCACCTGCCAAAGGCCTGGCGCAGGATCGGGAAGGTAGGTAAAACGTTGCTGGGTCAAGACAAGTTCTGATCGTTGGGTCAACTCCGCGGTCACCAACGGGTACCCCGGCTGAAAAATCCAGCCGTCCATCACATCGGGGACTGCCTGTTTGGCGGTTTTGCCGAGAGAAATCCAAAGATCCTTGGTATCGGCGTTTCCATAGGCATGCGTCTCGAGATAATGTCGGACCCCGTCACGGAACACCGTGGGACCGATGTGCTGCTCCAGCATCCGAAGGACGGAGGCGCCTTTCTCATAGGTCAGCACGTCGAACATGGCCTCGGCATCTTTCGGTGCCCGTACGGGATATTCGATCGGACGCGTGCTGTGCAGGCCGTCGACCGACAAGGCCGCCGCCCGCGAAACGCCGAACGAATCCCACCGCTTCCATTCCGGTTTCCAGGCATCGACCGCCAACATTTCCATAAAGGTGGCGAATGCCTCATTGAGCCACAGCCCGTTCCACCATGACATCGTGACGAGATCGCCGAACCACATATGGGCGTTCTCATGCGCCACGACATCGGCCACTCGCTCCAGTTCCCCATGCGTGCCGGTACGCCGATCGACGAGCAGAGCAGTTTCGCGAAACGTAATGGCCCCGAGGTTCTCCATCGCTCCCGAGGCAAAATCCGGAATGGCCAACAGGTCGAGCTTGTCGCCTGGATAAGGAATGCCGTAGTAGCGTTCGAAGAACTGCAAGGAGGCGGTCGCAATGTCCTGTCCGAATCCGGTCAGGTGCTTTTTGCCCGGGACAGTCCACAGGCGGAGCGTCGTCTTTCCGACAGAGGTCGGAGCACTTGCCTCGATGCGACCGATGACGAACGCGACCAGATAGGTGGACATCTTCATCGTGTCTGCGAACTGGACGATTTTCTTCCCGCCTTCCAGCCGGTCGGAGAGAACGGCGCTGTTGGACACCGCCGTGAGGGTGGGATCAATCACCAGCGTGGTCGAGAATACCGCCTTGAAATCGGGTTCATCCCAACAGGGGAATGCCCGTCGCGCATCGGTAGCTTCAAACTGCGTCGCCGCGATCGTCTGCGTCGCCCCTTGCTGGTCCTTGTAGGTGCTCCGATAGAACCCCCGGAGCTTGTCATTGAGCGTGCCTCGAAATTGGAGGTGCAACCGCCATTGCCCCGGGGTCAAGGACTGCCCGACCGTTAACCGGCAGCGCTGCGACGGTTCGTCGAGGGCAATCGAAGCCGGTTGCCGACCGCCACGGACGTCTTCGATGACGGCGTCTTCAATGGCCAACTCGAGTGCATTCAGCACAACGACGTGTGTTGGCTGAACCACGGTCAGGACGATGATGGCGCGGCCGGAAAAGGCGGCGGCGGCCAAGTCCGGCTCCAGTCTGAGTTCGTATCTCGTAGGAAGGACATGCCGCGGCAGTCGAAAAGGATCGTCGGAGTTCTGAGAAAGCTGGCTCATGGACTCACCTATAGAAGGTTCTGTTCCGGCATTGACCGTGCTTGCAAGGAATTGACGTGACAGCGTGATCAGGGGAGCGACGAGGAGCAGGCCCAGCGTCTTGGCGAGCCGGCGAAGGGTCTCACGTCTCGCGAGCGACCAGTCATGTCCGTTCGACGGTGTGGGTTTCTGTTCCATAAGGCGTGCCGACGATCAAGACGTCGGTTCGGCCGACAAACAAACCGGTCTCGACCACGCCCGGAATGCGGTTCAGGGCGATTTCCAATTCGCCGGGCCGATCGATCCTTGCGAGATGGACATCAACGATCAGATTGCCCGACTCGGTCTGGAATGGAACGCCGCTGCGTTCCCGAAGGACCACACGACCCTGAGTGAGCCCTTCGATGTGCCGTGCCGTGCTCCCCCAGCCGAACGGCACGACCTCGACCGGCAACGGGAAGGTGCCGCCGAGCACCGGCACCCGTTTCGTATGATCGACGAGCACCACGAATTGCTTGGCCGACGCGGCGACGATTTTTTCTTTCAACAGCGCGCCGCCGCCGCCTTTGATGAGGTTGAACGAAGGATCGACTTGGTCGGCGCCGTCGATCGCGACGTCAATAGCCCAGCGAGGCTCGCGATCGAGCAAGGTCACGCCATATTGTGCGGCGAGTGCCGCGGTGTCCCGCGAGGTGCATACGCCGCGTATCTGGAGCCCCTTCTTCACTTGCTCGCCTAATGCCATGACGAGGTGCTTGGCCGTGGAGCCGGTGCCAAGTCCGACGACCATGCCGTCCTTGACGTAACCGACGGCGGCCAATGCCGCGGCGCGCTTGAAACTGTCGAGATCCGAGGTGCTCATGGGAGAGCCAGACGGGCCGCCATCGCGGCCGCCCCGAGCAGGGCGGTGTGTTGGTTTGTCACGACATGGACAGGAATCTGGCTCATCAGCCGCTTATACCGGCCTTTGTTCGTGAAGGCTTTCATAAACGTGCCGTCCTTGAGCTTGGTCAGCAGTTTGGGTGCGATCCCACCACCCATATACACGCCGTTGATCGCCATGGCTTTGAGCGCCAGATTTCCGGCTTCTGCGCCGTAGATCGAGGCAAAAAGATCCAGCGCCTGTTTTGCGATTTCCGCCTGACCCTTGAGCCCTGCCTCCGCGATCTCCGCAGCCGGATCGCCCGCCTTGATTTTTTCAGCGAGCCACGTCGGTTCGTTTTTCTTGGCGTCGCGCAGATATTCGTAAACCGAGAGAAGGCCCGGCCCGGAAAGGACCCGTTCATAACTGACATGCAGATACTGGCTGCGGAGATAGCGCAGCAGATCGATCTCCTGATCACTGTTCGGCGCAAAGTCGGCATGGCCGCCCTCGGACGGCATGGGTTGATACCGACTTCCATCCCAATAGAGGATGGACTCACCCAATCCGGTGCCGGCAGCAATGAGCGCGATGGCCTGTTTGTGTGACGGTGGCGTCCCTGCGTTGAGCGTCACCAACTCGTCGGGGCGCAGCAGCAAAATCCCGTACGCCATGGCCTCGAGGTCATTGAGCAACTGGACGTGCCGGATCTCGAATTGCTTCGAGAGCGCGGAACCGTCCACGACCCAGGGCAGATTGGTCGTACGCGAGTGGTTTTGAAACACCGGACCGGCGACGCCGAAGCATGCGGCATCAAGGGTAGGCGGTGACGTTTGGGGAGTAGGCGACAAGCTTTGCTCTTGTTGTTGTTCGGGTTGGTCGGCGATCAGCGGAGGCTTCGGAGGGGTAAGGAATTCGGTAAGCATCTCTTCCAGCGACGCATAATCGGTGCTGTGAAAGGATTCCACCCGCAACGGCTCGATCCGCTCCGTCGTCCAGTCGTACAACGCAAGCTGCGTTTTTGTGCCTCCGATGTCTCCGGCCAGAATCATATGAGCCTCGGGGGGTCCTTCGCGTACAGTCCGGTCAGCTTGGCGGCGGCAGGACGATCTAACAGCCAGATGAGGCGCCCTCGTTCGGGTCGCACACGCGCTGCAGGCAACTGCCGATCGGGTTCCTGCATGGGCTCAAGGATCGTTTTGAGGATGGGGGCCTTGCTCTCGCCGCTGGCCAGGAACAGTACCACAGTCGCTTCGTTGATCACACCTAGGGTCAGCGTCAGTCGCGTCGACGGTTTGACAGGGGCTCGGCCAACAGTGACCCAGCGTCGTGGCTCATGAAGCGCATCGGTTCCCGGGAACAACGAGGCGGTGTGGCCGTCGTTCCCGACGCCTAGCAACACGAGATCGAAGCGCGGCCAATCCGCCGGTGCGGCGTTCATCTCGCGACGCAGCAATTCTTCATACTCTTCCGCCGCCGCGGCGGGATCCGGACGCTCACCCTTCATCCGGTGAATACGATTGCCGGGGATATTCAGAGGACGAAAAAGCGCCTGTTCGGCGAGATGATAATTGCTGTCGGGATGGTCGGGAGGTACGCACCGTTCATCACTGAAAAAGAAATGCGTGCTGCTCCACTCGTTCCGCGCTGCATATGAGATGGATACCAATTGGTGGTACAGCTGTTCGGGAGTCCGGCCCCCGGACAAGGCCACCCAAAACCGTCCTCGCAGTGTGACCGCCTGCTGCCGCAGGGCGAGCATCAGGCGCGCGGCCTCAGCAGCCCACTGAACCCCATCGTGGTCCAGAATATGAATTTCGGGATGCACGGACATCGCGGTCTTCCCAAGTCTTGTCGGCACACCGTCCGCTCTCTCGTCATCACCACAGCGGAGGTTCACGCGCAGCAAGCGCACCCCACGAATGGCGGTCATGGTTCTGACCGTGTGTGCGGACGGTGAACGCTGCTCAGGCGGAGATTCCTCTATATTAGGTAGCGTGCCTCAAAAAGGCAACGACGTCAGGAGGCTTCGGAGGATGCCCGTCGAACGAGAAATGGCATGCCTTCAGTCACGGTCCAGGCGAGTGATTGCGCATCATGAGGCGTGAGAGTCAGACGGACAACAGGCCGGGCGGCCGGTTCCGTCCCTGTCGCAAGCCTGCGGGCCCAACTCTTGAGCCACACCCACCAGTCGCGGCCGGTGAATCGCAGCCATCGCCAGAAATCTTCCGAAGCGGACGGGTGCACGGCCACCGACAAGGCAGGAGAAAACGTCAGGGTAAAATCGGTCGGCATGTCATCAAGCGAAACCGGGGGTTGATCGCCTGCCGCCGGTTCGATCTTGCGCCGCGAGACGGGGGGCCGCGCCTGCAAGCGAAACATTGCTGATGCTTCGGCGAGATGGACGGCCGACCATTGCGCGATGGGAAAGCGGTGTAGCTCCGCTCCGCGCCCCTTGATCACCACGGCACGGTCGACGAGATCCACGATGACATAGGTTTGAGGGCGGGCGGCGAGCTTGACCTCTTCCGTGAGAATCCGCGTCGCTTCTTGGAGGGCGACCGCATCGTGGGGGTCGATGGCAAGGACGTTCTCGGGATCGGCGGACCAGACGGAGGGAATGGAGACTGGTGAAACCAGCAGGAACACGAGCAGACAGACGAGGCTAGCAGAACGTCTCTGCATCCTTCAGAAGATCATAATCGGCGTTCCGACCCTCGCCAACTGATACACGCTCTTCAGGTCGTCATCGTTGAGCCGGATACAGCCATGGGTCACGTTCTTCCCCAGCAGCCTGGGATACAGGGTGCCATGAATGAAGTAGCCCTTGCCGAATCCAAGGGCATACTCCCCGAGGACTCCAGGCTCGATACGATCAGCAGCGCTCTTGGGGATTGCCAATCCTTCCTCGACGAATGCCCAGTCCGGCTTGACCCAGACGGGATTCACCAGCTTGGTTTGCACGGCGAATTCCCCGCGCGGCGTGTCGAAGATCCACTGGCCTTTGGCCTCGCCGGGCTTGTCGAGAATGGTGCCGCTTCCCGTCGATGCCAGGGCATCGAGCAGGACTTGATCACGTCGCTTGATATAGAGATGGTTTCTCGCCGTATCAACGACGATGTACGGCTGGCCGGGCATCAGTTGGCTGAGTTGCTTGGACAGTGTTCGATAGCGCGATTGCAGGACACGAAGCGTCGCCTGATCGATCTCGACGATTGGCACGGTGGAGGCCACCGTTGCCGGAAGACTGCCGGCCAACACGAGCAACACCAGGCCGATCGAGGTGGCACACAGCGCCGCAAGGATGCGTTTCATACGTCGCCTCAGATTTCATCCCGATGGCTCGGGAGATTGGCGAGTGCCCGCGCCACCGAATTGTCGGCCTGCAACGCTCCGACGATCGTCACGGGGGTGCCGTTATCCACCCGGTCGAACAGCACCGCCATTTGCGGATTCTCGAGCATCACACAGCCCAGCGTCTGAGCCATCAACTCGTTGTCCACTCCATGAATTTCGATTTGTCCTCCGATGTCACGGAAGGCGGGAATCTTCCCCTTCTTCCGGTCAGTCAGAAAGCGCCGCCGATCTTCCTGGTTCGGGTAATCCAGCAGGAGCGCCCGATAATACTGGGTCTGCCCTCGCCCTCGCTTGGCCGCCACGCGATAGCGCCCTTCAGGCGTGGCGCCGTCACCTTGGTACCGTTTCTCCTTGATCCCGTTAAAGCCGAGCCGGACGGGATAGGATATCACTTTCTGGCCGCTACGATAGAGGGTCAACGATCGCTCGGCTTTGCTGATGACGATCGCGGTGGTGCGATGTGTTTTCGACCAGTCGATGGTTTCACGAACCGAGCGCTGCCACTGCGCGATCCGGTCGGGGCTGGCGTAGCGGCCTAACTCATGCTGGAGCAGCGCCAATTGTGCGGCCAGGTGACGAGACGCGCGATCCGAGGCATGCAGAGATTGTTCGTACCGTCCCTGTTCGTAGAACGCACGGGCTTGTTTCAGCAGCAGGTCCGTTTCCACAGGCTTTTCTGCCAGGATGAGCCGGCTGTCGATCGCCCTGACCTGGACCCCGAGAGTCTGTACCCGCTCCTCCACCTCAGTGAGCTGCCGGACGGCCGCACGGCGCTCCGCTTCCTGCTGCTCGGCCAGATGAGCCACCGTCCGGGCGCCTTCGGCCTGCAACTGACGGAGTGCCTCTTTCAAGTCGTTGGATTCCCACGGCCAACGGATCGTGTCTTCTTCCGCTTCCACCCTCGTGCGAAGCCTGACCCACTGGTGCGCGAAGGAGGCATATTCGCCCGGTGCCACTTCGGCGGCCCGTAACTGCAACAGATCCCGATCGAGCGTTTCGATGGCTTCGACCATTTCGGGCGGGACAGTCTCGACGCATGCAGTGAGCGACCCGCAGAGCGCCAGGGCTCCGGCACACCACAACGAGAGTTCAACGGCGGGCTTCTTCTGAAACATACAGATCTGCTGGCGTTACTTCTTCTTCGCGACCGCCTTCCCCTTGCCGATCTTGGCGAGCGCCGTTTCAATTTCATGCGACACGGCATCGGCCTTTTCCTGGATCGCTTTGGCTTTGGTCTGTGCGCCGAGATAATCGTTTTTATCGAGCATCATTTGTACATCGTTCAATGAGGCCTTGAGCGCTACGGCGTCCGTCTTGATCGATTCAAGCGCGGCTCGATCCTTCCCTGCCGGAGCCTTGGCCACGAGGTCCATCGCCGAGGCGACACTGGCTTGTGCCGCTTGATGCGCCTGGGTCGCGGCGAACTTCGCCTCCTCCATTTTCTTCACAGCCGCGACTTTGACGCCTTCCGCCTCGGTCTTTGTCATGACCGCCAACTCTTCGGCCTTTCCATAGTCACGCAACAAGGCAAACTTCCCGTCCTGCTCGGCGACCTCCGTCTTCATGGCTGTCAGGAGGCCTTCGACCTTGGCATAGTCATTGGCGACATAGGTGGCTGCGCCGCTCTGCTGGGCATCTTTGACCGCTTGTTCGGCGGCATTGATTTGATCGGCCGGCGGTCGGGCACAGCCGCTCAGCAAGACACACAGACCCACGATCGACACGAGAACATGGCGGATCTTCATATCAGGCTCCTCCTGAGTTAGTGGACGGTTCAATCCGCATAGCGCCTGTGGGTTCGACGCGCAGGTAAGGCGGAATCTCAATTGATTTCGCAAGGGCAGTGCCAGAGGGGTTAAGCAGCGCCTAGTCCCCAAGTCCTGATTCTGCAATAGGTTACGGCGGTGCCGACGGTCATGTGAGTGAAAGTCTGGGGCAGTCTAGTCCATTTTTGAGAAAAGGTCCACAAAAGCGCCCCAATCTGAATGCCATATCAAAGAGTTAGAGGTGTGGGCAGCGATGCGGCGATTGGTTTGACAGGTCGCGGAGGCATACCTATAATGCACCGTTCAATCGAAGTTTTGCCCGCGAAATTCTGCGCGAAAGGGTGACCGGTTATGTCGTTTACGTTTCAACAGCCGTCGAACCTCAAAAAGAAGCGAGAACACGGTTTCCGCAAACGCATGAGCACGAAAAACGGCCGGAAAGTCTTGGCCCGTCGTCGAGCCAAGGGCCGCGCGCGTTTGACGGTCTAGGTTCTCGCGCCGCACGGACTTCCGCCCCCCTTGTTTTCCTCAAGCAGGGACGTTTCCCTAGAGCATCACGGAGCGGTCCGGCCGAACTCGGAACGCAGGAGTCGAGCGGGTCCTGCGCGAGCCTCAATGAGCCGGACGATGTTGCAAGGTGCAGGAGACCGGTCCTTTTTTCTTCGAGCCAGCCGCGACATCGAGTATGTGAAGCAGCATGGACGGCGGTTGTCCACTGCCTGCTTTAATTTACTCGTGTGCAGGACCACTGACGCGCAGACGAGCCGGGTCGGCATTGTCGTCGGCAGACGGTTCGGCATTGCGGTGCGTCGTAATCGCGTGAAACGCCTTTTCCGGGAGCTGTCGCGGCAAGTCCGCAGTCAACTGGCCGCGGACCACACGCTGTTGGTCTTTCCGAAACGGGATGCCCTCATCCTTCCATTTGAAGAATTGAAAAACCTGTGGCGGACCACTCTCCGGCGCCAAGGATTACTGAACGAAGGGGAGAAGTCGTAATGAGAACGCTGTGTGTGACGATCATCAGAGCCTATCAATTCTGCGTTTCCCCCTGGCTTGGGCCGGCGTGCCGCTTTGAACCGACGTGCTCAGAGTATGCGTGTCAGGCTATTGGGCATTTCGGCGTTGCCAAGGGGAGCGGCCTGGCCCTCTGGCGCCTGCTGAAATGTCATCCGTTTCATCCGGGAGGATATGACCCTGTAGGGGGCGAGAGCCGCAGGAGGGTCATGGAGTAGCATGGAAAAGCGCGTTATTGTTTTTCTCGTCCTTTCCCTGGCACTGATTTTGGGCTATGACCTGCTGCTGAAGCAATTGGGATTGCTGCCGCCTCCCAGCACGGTACAAGAGCCGGCAGGCGAGCCGACAAGTACGCCCACGGGCGATACCGGAGGCCGTCCGTCCGGACCTTCCACTGACTCGTCCGGTTCACCAAAAGCGGGCATACCCGAGACACCGTCGCGAGAATCAGCCTCCTCGGCACAAGCACCATCGCCTGAGCGAACGGTCGTGATTGAGACCGATCTGCTCCGGGTGGGCTTGGACGCCCGTGGCGGTGTGATTTCCAGCTGGGAACTCAAGCGTCTTCACACCGCGCCTCCCGAAGAAAAGCCCGTCCAACTCGTTCATCAGGGGGCAAAGTTCAAAGGACCCTTATCGATCAGCACGTCCGAGGCGGCTGCAGAAAAAGTGCTCCACGAGGGCCTCTATGCGATTGAGACCGACTTTACGAGCCTCGATCACACCCGTCCAGTTGGGCACGCGACCCTGCGGATTCGCGACGCGGCCTCGGGGCTTACGGTGCTCAAGCGCCTGACCTTCCACCAGGGAAGCTACCTGGTCGACGTAGCCATCACCGTCGAGGGCCTCAGCGGGTATGACGTCGTGCTCGGCACGAACTTCGGCATCGTCGAATGGGGCGACGGTTTTATCGGGTTGATCGGTTCGGCCTCCATGGTCGATGGGAAAGTCGAAAAGGAAACACCCGACACGGAATTGGAACGGAAGGGCGCAGTCCAATGGGCTGCCCTCCAGGACAAGTATTTCCTTTCGGTCTTGATGCCCCAGGGTGCCAGTGCGGCGTTCGCCAAGAAGGAGGGAGAGAAGCTGGTTTCTGCCGGAGTACGCATGCCCTCCTCCGCCGGCGCAGCCACCACGATGACGTTGCAACTGTATGCAGGGCCGAAGGAATACGACACCCTGCGGTCGCTCAACGTGGGCTTGGAGGACACCATCGATTTCGGGTGGTTTATCTTCGGCAGTTGGAGCGTCGTGAAAGCCGTCGCCAAGCCTATCTTCTATGTGCTGCGCTTCATCAATGAATACACGCATAACTTTGGTGTCACGATCATCCTGTTGACGATGGGCATCAAGCTGCTCTTCGTCCCCCTGCAGTACAAGAGCTACAAATCCATGAAGCAGATGCAAATGATCCAGCCAAAAGTGCTGGCGTTGCAGGAAAAATACAAGGATGACCGGGACAAATTGAACAAGGAGCTCATCAAGCTGTATCGTGATCACAAAGTGAACCCGGTGGGCGGCTGCCTGCCAATGGTCCTGCAAATGCCGGTGTTCGTGGCACTGTTCAACATTCTCTATATGACCATCGATCTGCGACAGGCGCCGTTTATTGGCTGGATCACGGATCTCTCGGTCCAGGATCCTTACTATGTGTTGCCGATCATCATGGGGGCGACGATGGTGATCCAGCAAAAGATCACCCCGACCACGATGGATCCGACGCAAGCCAAAATCATGCTGATCCTGCCCGTGTTCATGACGTTTCTCTTTGTCAATTTTCCGGCCGGCCTTGTCCTCTATTGGCTCACGAATAATGTGCTGACCATAGGACAGCAGGTATTGACCGACCGGCTGTACCGCAATAGGCCGTTTATCATCGAACCAGCGAAATGAGAGATGGCGCTCATGTTGAGCGGAGCGCTCGACGACACGATCTGTGCGATCGCCACTCCAGCCGGTGAAGGCGGAATCGGCATCGTCCGGATCAGCGGTGCCCGGGCGGTCGCCGTTGCCGAAGGGATTGTGCGGTTACGTTCCGGACGCCGGCTGGGCTCGGTCGCTTCTCATACCGTTCATCTCGCTGATGTGCATCTGTCGTCGTCGTTGAATCCTCCACAAGCCCTGACCTGCACGACCGCGGAGGGGCGAGGCGAGCTCTGTGACGAGGCACTCGTCGTCTACATGAAGGCGCCACGCTCGTTCACGGGCGAGGATGTTGTCGAGATCCAGTCTCACGGCGGGTGGCTCGTCCTCTCCCTTGTTTGTCGGTCGTGCCTGTCCGCTGGAGCCCGTATGGCGGCACCGGGCGAGTTCACCAAACGGGCTTTTCTCAACGGCCGTCTTGATTTGTCACAGGCCGAGGCGGTGCTCGATACGATTCGCGCCAAGTCGGCTGCGAGCCTGACGGCGGCCCAGCGGCAACTGCGCGGGGATCTCGCGCGAGAGGTGGACGGAGCACGAGACGCCTTGTTGCGCCTGCTCGCGCAACTCGAAGCCGGCATCGATTTCGCGGGTGAAGAGATCGAATTGGTCGGAAAACAGGAGTTGGTCGAGACCATCGGCAGAGTGGTTGCGCTCGTACAGCGGTTGGAATCCACCTCGCGGGAAGGGCGACTGCTGCGCGAAGGCGCTAAGGTTGTCATCACGGGCCGCCCTAACGTCGGGAAGTCCAGTCTTCTCAATCGCCTTCTGAGAGAAGAACGGGCGATCGTGACCGCGGTGCCTGGAACCACTCGGGACAT
>DASVBB010000112.1:0-27956 GCA_036376045.1 Nitrospira sp. | reverse complement strand
ATGTTCCTGCTTGGCCACGAATTTGCTCCGGATCTGAAACGGCGGAACTTCGCCTTCTATGATCCCATTACCACCGGCGATTCATCGCTGTCGGCGTGCATCCAAAGCATCATGGCCGCGGAGGTCGGCGAAAGAGACAAGGCCCTGGAGTATGCACGTGTGGCGACCGTGATGGACCTTGGCGATGTGTCGGGCAACGTCAAAGACGGCTGCCATATCGCGGCAATGGGAGGCGTGTGGATGATTTTTGTCTACGGGTTTGCCGGACTGCGCGACTACGGAGGCCAGCTCTGCTTCTGGCCGGCGCTTCCTGACGTGCTGCATTGCATCCGATTTCAGCTCCAATACCAAGGCCAGACCCTCGAAGTGAACGTCGGCCAAGAACGCACGGAGTATCGTCTAAAGCATGGCACCGGGTTGACGATCCGTCATGAAAAGGAGGAGGTCAAGTTGTCCGCCGACAACCCGTCTGTGCAACGACCCAACCGTACACCTGACCGTGAGTTGGGAAAGAGCGCCTGAGACCAGACTAGGTCTTTCTACGAACGAGGAGTACCCCGTCCCTGATTGTCAGGAGAACAGCTGAGACGTCGGGATCCGACGCGACAATTCGGTTCAATTCCTGAATGGCGGCCGTTCGCTCGTCGGGGGCAGGATGCAATAATACGTCCCCATCCCATAAGACATTGTCGATGACGATGACGCCCTCCGGCGAGAGCAACTCCTTCGCCCGCCGATAATAATTCACATAGTTTTGCTTGTCGGCATCGATAAAGATGAGGTCGTACTGCTGGGTGAGCACGCGCATGGTGTCAATCGCCGGTCCCATGCGGATGGTGATCTTATGTCCGTGCGGTGAAGCTGCAAAATACCGGCGGGCCATGGCCGCGGATGTTTCGTCGATTTCACAGGTCGTCACCGTCCCGTTGCGGGGGAGAGCCTCGGCGAAGCACAACGCGCTATAGCCGGTAAACATGCCGATTTCGAGGACATGCGTCGCCCGGACGAGTTGGGACACCATTTTCAGGAACGCACCCTCGAGCGGTCCCACCAGCATCTGGGGGCAGTCCATCTGCTCCAGCGTTTCTGCGCGTAAAGCCCGGCAGACCTCGGATTCTTCCATGGAATGTGCAGTCGCGTAGGCCTCGATGTCAGCGGAAACTAACGCCTTCATGGACGGGGTCCTCCGGTTTGAAACGTTACGTCGTTGCGTGCGAGACTGCACGGGGCCGCTGGAACCTCATTCGCGGCATGATCATAGCATGCCTCCAGTCAAGGAAGGGGCCACATGAAAACGCTCAAGACGTTGGAGCCGTTGACGAACCGGCTCCTAGAAATTCAACGTATCAACAGTGCGGCCTCCGTCCTGTCCTGGGATCAGGAAACCTATATGCCGGCGGGCGGAGGGGCTGCTCGCGCCGAGCAAATTGCCACGCTCCAGGGAATTGCTCACCAACAACTGGTATCGCCAGATACCGAGAAACTCCTGGCCAGCTGGCTTGACCTGCAGACCGGAGTCCTTCTCGAACAGGACGGTGAACTTTGGGACGAATCATCCAATGCGCTGCTGCGGGAAGTCTGGCGCGACTACAGCCGGGCAAAAAAACTCCCGTCGGATTTCGTCATGCGATTGAGCCGGGAATGTTCCCTGGCCCAACAGGTGTGGACAGAGGCCAAGGCACAAAATAACTTCAAGGCATTTCTTCCCAACCTGCGCACCGTGCTGTTGCTCAAGCGGGAGGAAGCCCAGTACCTCGGATTTGAGGGCACGCCCTATAACGCGCTCCTCGATGTCTATGAGCCGGGATCGACGGTCGCCGGCTTGCGGCCGCTGTTTGCACAACTCAAGCGGCGACTCGTCCCGTTGTTGAAGCGCATACAACAGAGCCCCATCCAAATCGACGACACGTTTCTCTACCACGCCTACGACCAGGCGCGGCAGATGGAATTCGGCCGGTTGGTCCTCATTGCCATGGGATACGATTTCGAACGGGGCCGACTGGATTTGTCCGCCCATCCGTTCACCACTTCGTTCCACCCCACGGACGTCCGCGTGACTACGCGCGTCTACGAGCACGATCTTCCTTCGTGCCTGTTCAGTTGCATTCACGAGGGCGGCCACGGGTTGTACGATCAGGGGCTCGATGCCACGCATTATGGCACTCCGCTTGGTGAGTCCGTGTCCCTGGGCATCCATGAGAGTCAGTCGCGCTTGTGGGAAAATTGCGTCGGCCGTTCACGCGCTTTCTGGCGGTTTTTCTATCCGATCCTGCAGGCGACATTCCATCACCAGCTCCGGGCGGTCGATATGGAACAGTTCTACGCCGTCATCAATCGGGTCAAGCCCTCGCTGATCCGGGTAGAGGCCGACGAGCTGACATACAACCTCCACATCATGCTGCGGTTCGAGATCGAGCAGGATCTGGTGGAAGCCAAGACGAATCCAGAGGACCTCCCCGAGATCTGGAACCATAAGATGAAAGAATATTTGGGAATCGTCCCATCCCAGGACAGCGAAGGTGTCTTGCAAGACGTGCACTGGTCGATGGGCGGATTCGGATATTTCCCGACCTATACATTAGGGAATCTGTATGCCGTGCAGTTTTACGAGCAGGCGAAACTCGAGATCCCTCACATCGAAGATGAAATCGCCGCAGGACAGCTCATGGTCCTGCGCCGCTGGCTGGGCCAGAAAATTCATCGGTGGGGCCGCATGTTCACCCCCGACCATCTCGCCCAACGGGTAACGGGCGTCAGTCTCAACCCCGAACCATTCTTGCGGTATGTCGAGCGAAAATACGGAGAGCTGTACCAGCTGGGCAAGGGATGAATCGCTTCCCTCAGTAGCCCATCGCCTGGTTGAGCTTCGGCAGGAGCGTCGGCGGAAAAGCAAACTCCGCTTGCACGTCGATCCGATGCGGTACGAGCAGCGTCGTGTGAAAGACAATGTCGCGGATGGGAATTTTGAATTCCGGATCCTGCGGCGTGCTCAATTCGACCGCCTCCACCGACGATGTAATGGTGCCGCTGTCTTGGGGGCCGTAGGTGGCAATGACGGCCTTGAGGATTTCAATCACCTTCTCATTCGTCTCCACGCCGGCCACCCCTTGTTCGATCAAGGGAAGGACATCTTCCTGCACCTGATCGGAGAGTGAAAAGTTTTCGACCCGCTCCTTTCGTCGCAGCGACGTCAGATCATTGTCCAGATCTTTGCTGAATGCCCCATACGCGAACCGGAAGAATTCAAAATGGAAGCCCTTCAGGCCTTTGCCGAACATCTGCAACTCGCAGAGGAAGCAGAGTTGTTGCAGCTTGACGTCGCTCAACAGCCCATGAGGCTCCGCCAGATGCAATACATACAGCAGTAGGGCGCGGTCGACGGCAATCTGGTGAGGCTGGCGCATCGGTTGGAAACCACTCTTCCTAATGCCGCGGCGGGCGGTGCACTATAAACAGGGGGGCGAAACCTCGTCAATCGCCCTCTTGACCGCACCTAGGGATTTTGTTTCTAATGTCCCCCGGTTGGAGACCCTGGTATGGCGACCGGCAAATTCGCAAAAGAGATGAATGTCTTGAAGGAACACCTGGGAAAGCACCAGCTGAAATTCACCCGGCAGCGAGAACTCATCCTGACGGCATTTCTGCGGCAGGAGCACATTACTGCGGAGGCGATGTACCATCAGCTCGCCAAGACGGATCCTCACCTCGGATTGGCCACGATCTATCGCACGCTGAATCTGTTTTGCGACGCCGGCATCGCACAGGCCAGGCACTTCGGCTCACAGACCCAATACGACAATGTCGCCCACAAAGGGCATCATGATCACCTCATCTGCACGGGGTGCGGCAAGATCGTGGAATTTGAAAATTGCGAGATCGAAAAACTGCAGGAGGAAGTCGCCACCCGCAATGGCTTTACCATCCACACCCACCGGCTTGAGCTCTACGGTTTGTGTTCCCGCTGTCGTCATTGACGATGGCGCCCGCTTTTTGATATCTTTTTGAGATGGCTTATCAATTTCAATTTCCCGGTACGGCAGGGAGGTGGTCCGTGGTATTCGTGCTCCTGGTCAGCCTGCTGGTGCACGCTGATGTCGTCCTGGCCGCGGACAAACTGACGGTCTATTCCGGACGCGCCGAGCGGTTGATCAAACCGGTATTGGATGAGTTCACGGCCAAATCTGGCGTGCAAGTGGACCTCCTTTCATCTGGCACCACGGAACTCGTCAACCGGCTCAAAGCCGAAGGCGATCGCACCGTTGCCGATTTGTTTCTGACCAACGATGCCGGCAGCCTGGAGCAGGCCCGTGCTGCGGGTCTCCTTCGTCCGTTGAACATGCGGGAAGTCGACCGTGCGATCCCGCCGCAGTTTCGCGCACCGGATAACGCCTGGATCGGACTATCCGGACGGTTCTGGATTATTGTCTACAATAAGACCTTGGTCAAACCGGAGGAACTCAAGTCGCTGCTCGATCTCGGCAATCCCAAATGGAAAGATAAGATCGCAATTCCCAACGCAGGAAGCGAATATTTGCAGGCCGGCGTCTCGGTCATCCGCGCGACGTACGGGGATGCAAAAACGAAAGAATTCCTCGAGGGACTGAGGGACAACGCCGGTGTTCAGGTCTACCAGAAAAGCTCACAAATCGTGGAAGCGGTCGCGAAGGGACAAGCCTCCCTCGGCATCGTCAACCACTACTATGTCTATCGCCACCTGGCGGCCCAACCAAGCGCTCCCATCGCCGCCTTCATGCCGGACCAGCAAGAAGGCGGCATGGGCGCGATCATGAACGTCGCCGGTGTGGGCATTGTGAAATCCACCAAGCATCTTGAACCTGCCAAACTCCTTGTCGAATTTCTCGTCGCGCAGGCTGGACAAAAGCTCTTCGCCGACCTGGACAAGGAATATCCCCTGCACCCTGAGGTCAAGGCGGATCCTGCGCTGGCAGAACGCAAGAGTTTTCGTGCCGCCCAAGTGCCCCTGACAAGGTTGGCGGAACTGCGCGAACCGACGCTCACGCTCATCGAACAAGTGGGGCTTCGCTGATCCGACGAGACCCACGTGATGACAACTCGCGCGCAGCTCACCTCACCCCTGCAGCTCGTCACCCTGGCCAGCGCAGCGCTCATTCTCCTGCCGCTGGCATACGTCACATCGCAGGCATTGTCGGCAGATCCCGCCGTCTGGAGCCGGTTGTGGACCACCCGGATTCCCGAACTGTTGACCAATACGGTCCGGCTGTCGGCCAGCGTCGCTTGCCTGACGCTGGTGCTCGGGGTCTCAACAGCCTGGCTCGTCACGAGAATTGAGTTTCCTGGCCGCCGACTATGGGAGGGCGCGCTCGTGCTCCCCTTGGCGATGCCAACCTACGTACTGGCCTATATTTATTCCTACCTTCTGGGATTCGGCGGTCCGGTCGAGCACGTCTGGCAGTTGGTGGCCGGCCCGCAGGCGCGGATCTTCTCCCCGCATAGTTATCTCGGGGCTACCCTGGTCATGACACTCGACACCTTTCCCTTTGTCTATCTGTTGAGCCGAAGCGCCCTGCTCAATATGAACGTCTCGTTCGAAGAAGTATCACGTGCCAGCGGTGTCTCCCGTATGAAGACCTTATGGCTCGTCACCCTGCCTCTCATGCGTCCCTCCATCGCGGCTGGGGTGGCGCTGGTCATTCTGTATGTCGTCTCGGACTTCGGAGCGGTCTCCTTGCTGCGGTATCAAACCTTGACCTACGCGGTCTTCCAACAAATGACCGGCCGGTCCGATAACACGGCGGCCAGTATCCTGAGCCTTCTTCTCGTCGGATTGGCGCTCCTGTTTTTGGTCACGGAGCGGTGGTTTCGTCACCGCAGCCGCTTTTATCAGACCACTGGACGCTACCGCCGGCCGGAGCGGCATCGCTACGGGTGGCTTGGGACATCTCTGGTGACCGGCTACCTCATGCTCGTGGTTGGCGCGTCGTTTGCGTTGCCGGCGTACCTGCTCATCGTCTGGAGTCTCTCCCCAGAAGCACAGGCCACCATCGACGGCCGGTTTTTCGGCTTTTTATGGAACAGCGGCTTCCTCGCCGCCTCTGCGGCGACCGCCGGAGTATTGATCGGTCTCCCGCTTGCCTATATGGCCAGCCGGCGTCCCAACTGGTTGAACCTCGGATGTTTGCAAGCGGCCTATGCCGGGTATGTTCTCCCGGGCCCTGTGGCGGCGCTGGCTGTCTTAGTCCTGTGTCTGAATGTCACGCCATTCCTCTATGGATCAGTTCTGGTCCTGATCGTCGCCTACGTGATCCATTTTCTGCCGGCCGGACTGCAATCGCTCGAGCCGGCATTGCAGCAAATTACGCCAAATCTCGAGGAAGTCGCCCGTACGCTCGGCCTCGGCGTGCGACAGACTTGGCAAAGCGTCACGTTGCCGCTCATGCGGAATGGCTTCATGGTGGCTTGGGTGCTGATGTTCCTCCAGACGATGAAGGAGTTGCCGGCAACCTTGCTATTGCGGCCGGTGGGATTCGACACCTTGGCCATTCGAGTCTGGATGGAAGCCAGTGAAGAGTATTATCAGTTGGCGGCCCCCGCAGCGCTGCTGATCGTGCTGCTTGGCCTGCCGACCTTGCTGTTGTTGTTGTCGAAGGATTGGCGCGCAGCGTAGCTTTGTGATGATGGCATGGTGAAGCCGCGGCATT
Organism: Nitrospira sp.; assembly: GCA_036376045.1. GTDB lineage: Bacteria > Nitrospirota > Nitrospiria > Nitrospirales > Nitrospiraceae > Nitrospira_C. Next base: position 21,276 of record DASVBB010000112.1, on the reverse strand, counting down.
GCTCATGACAGAATCAAACCTGCAAGCCGATCTGTACCGCCCCGCGTCCTCCGTGCTGGAGCTGCGCGGCGTCTCGTGTGCCTACGACGTCGGTCGCCCGGCCGTGCGCGATATCGCCATTGCGGCCCATGAGGGGGAAATTCTCTGCCTCTTGGGTCCGTCAGGCTGCGGAAAAACGACCATCCTTCGCGCGATCGCCGGATTCGAGCCGGTCCGTTCAGGGCAGATCTTTCTTTCAGGCCAACTCGTGTCCTCACCGGAGCATTTGGTTCCCACCGAAGATCGGCACGTTGGCATGGTCTTTCAGGAATATGCGCTATTCCCCCACCTGCGTGTGGCGGAGAACATTGCGTTCGGCCTGCGCCGCCTGAGCCGGAGTGAACGAAAAATACGCGTCCAGGACATGCTCCGACTAGTGGGACTCGAAGGCTTCGAGCGACGCTACCCGCATGAGTTGTCCGGAGGTCAACAGCAGCGCGTGGCGCTCGCCCGTGCGTTGGTCCAGCATCCCGTTCTGCTCCTGCTCGATGAACCGTTCAGCAATCTTGATCCGGATATGGCCGGACGCATGCGCCAGGAGATGCACGACCTGCTGCGCCGCACCAAGACCACGACGATCCTCGTTACGCACGACCATGACGAAGCCTTTGCCATGGCCGATCGCATCGCGGTGCTGAACCACGGACGGCTCGAACAGTTCGACACGCCGGAGACCATCTATCACATGCCTGAAACGCCGTTCGTCGCCGATTTTGTGGGACAAGCGGACTTCATCCCAGGCACGGTGTCCAACGGGATGGTGCAGACGGAGCTGGGAGAATTTCCGAATACCCTCGATTGCGAAGATGGTACCGCGGTGGTCGTGATGATCAGACCTGACGACATCCATTTGGTCCCGACAAAATCTGCTGCGTCGCATGTGCTTTCACGTCAATTCAGGGGATCGGAAAATCTCTATGCCGTCAGTCTCCCGTCGGGACAAATCGTTCACAGCAGCGAGGGTTCCACCAACGTCTATCAGGAAGGCACTCCCGTGGAATTGCGCGTACTGGCCACCCACACCGTGCTGTTCAAGCAGACTGATACAGAACCCGGCGTAGAATCCGCACGTTGACAGCTCTTTTCCGCTTCTGGCAGAGTCACCAGCCAAGCAACCATCGATCTGCCAATTCGCACACAGCATCGGAGAAGGAGATTTCATGGAGGTGCTGAACAATGCAGTCGACTATGGAATTGTCGGCCTGCTCCTGGCCCTGAGTGTCTGGTCGGTCGCCATTGCGGTCGAGCGCTGGCTGTATTATCGGCGCATCGATCTCGCGCAGTTTGCGTCCCAGCAAACGCTGGAGATCGCGCTGACGAAGCGGCTCGTCGTCATCGGCACTGTAGCGGCCAATGCGCCGTATATCGGCCTCCTCGGGACCGTCCTCGGCATCATGCTCACGTTCCACACCATGGGAACGTCGGGGACGATGGCCGTCAATACGATCATGATCGGATTAAGTCTCGCGTTGAAGGCCACCGCGGTCGGATTGCTCGTGGCCATTCCCTGCGTAGTGCTGAACAACATGTTGCGCCGGAAGGTGACCGAACTCGTCGCTCAATACAAGGTGATGCATGGATCGCGAGCTTGATCAAATCAACGTCATTCCCCTCGTCGACGTGATGCTGGTCTTACTGGTGATCGTCCTGACGACCGCGACCTTTATCAGCACAGGCCAGATTCCCGTGAATCTCGCCAAAGCCAAGGAAGCCGGAGACCGCAAGGATGTGCCCATCGTGATCACGCTCAACGCCGAAGGCGGCCTTTTTATCAATGACCGCCCTGTGACCCCGGATGGATTGAAGGACACTCTCCGGATCGAGTCGCGCGATTCGGCAGTCGTTGTTCGTGCAGATAAGACGACCTTGTTGGAAAGGTTCGTCTCGCTCGTCGACGATGTGCGGGGACTCGGCTTCCAACACGTCAGCCTCGAGGTGGTCCGCTTATGACCGCAGCCGAGAGACCGAGAGGCGCCTGCTCGATCGGATGGATCACATCACTGTGCTTGCACGGCATGATGGCCTTCGGAGCATTGGTCGTCACACAGCGCCTCTCGCTCGCCCCCATTGCTCCTCCCTTCAGGTGGAACGTCGCCATGGTCGCTGCTCTTTCGGAAGCCCAGCCGGCATCGACCGATCCCCTGCCAGCCCTCCAGCCGCCCCTGAACAAGCTACCGCCACCCGCTCCGCCGCTTCGCACTTCGATCCCAAGACTCAACAATGCGCCTCATACGGGATCCGCGGTCGCTGAATCGGTGCTGCCGGCTTCTGATGAGCCAATAGCCGCCAAGACGGACATCTCCTCTATCCTGCCGATAGAAAGAACCGAGCAACAACCAGCCAAGGAACCAGCCACCCCACCGTCGCACGAAAGAGGGTCGACTTCCGCATCACTGAGCCAAGAACCGCCCTCTGAGTCGGGATCCTTGTTCTCTTCAACCCAGCCGTCATTTCGACCACAGGAAGCCGTTGCGACGGAGCAGACCGCGAGCCTGGCCCCAGCAATCGCTTCCAGCCCTCGCCCCGATTATGGATGGCTGTCAGAGATCATCATGCGCCGCATGGAGGACCTGAAGCGGTACCCGGCCGAGGCGAGACTCGATCGAGCGGAAGGGAAGGTGATCTTAAAGGCGGTGATCAAAAGCGATGGGAATCTCGAGACCGTTGAAGTGTTCCGGAGTTCAGGTCATCACAGTCTGGATCGCGCCGCCGTCGAATTGCTCCGTCTGGCGGCACCATTTCAGTTTCCTCGTCCGTTAGAGAAGCCTCAGATGACGGTGAAGATTCCGATGAGTTATCGGCTGGAGCCGTAGCGGACGGCGGTTTTCCGAGAGACGTCATTGACCCGATCCCTTCGATAATCTCACCCGGTTCCGCAGCCCTGATGAAACCAGGATCCGACCGTCCACATCGACAATAATCGCTTCGACATCTTCTAACTGCTCGACCAAATCCATCCCCCGTTCAGCTCCCAACACGAAGATGCCGGTATCAAGGCCGTCGGCCCAGATACCTTCTTTGGCGATCACGCTGACACTTTGACACCCCCGAGCCGGCTGCAGAGTGCGGGGGTCCAAGATGTGATGATATCGAACTCCGTCCTTGTCGAAAAACCGCTCATAATCGCCGGCGGTCGAGATGGCTTCATCCTGGAGATCAAGCTCCGCCAAGAGCTCACCCTCCTTCCTGGGATGCCGGATACCAACCGGAAATGCCGTGCCGTCAGGCAGACGGCCGAAGGTCTTGATGTCTCCGGACAATGCCACGACCCCGGCCACGGCTCCCGCTTTTTTCATGACCAGCACGGCTTGATCAGCAGCGTAGCCTTTCCCGATGCCTCCCACGTCGATACGCATACCGGGTTTTTCTAGGTAAATCGTCCGTTCCCACACATCCGTGTGCACGGACTGCAAATCCACGAGCGGTTTCACGGCAGCCAGCTCCTCGGACGTAGGAAGACGAGGCTCGGCCGATATGTTCCATGCTTCGACGGCTGGACCAATCGCGATGTTGAAGGCCCCCTCGGTCATCTCGGCGACTTGCAACGATTTTCTCACGACCGCCATCGTTTCCAGACTGACCTTTACGGCGCTCTGGCCCGCGGCTGCATTGACCTTGGAGAGTTCGCTTGAAGAGATCCAGGTGCTCAGCAGTTGTTCAAGGCGCTTGATCTCTTGAAAGCCAGCGGTGATGGCCTCGTTGGCTTCGTCATGGCTCCGGCCGACAGCAGTGATGGACACCAGCGTGCCCATATGCATCTGCGTGCGTTTGACCGTGACCAATGAAGATGCTGAAGATCCGATTTGAACGCAGGACAGGAGGGACAAGCAGAGACAGAGAACCGACAGCCTGCAGACGTGAGCGCTCATGCGAAAGAAGTTCACCACCAGTGGCGACGGAAGTACCGGGACACGCGGGGATAGGGCATCACTTCATAGAGACGCGCCTGTATCTCCGGTGGGCTGGGTAGCGCGGTGGCAACGCTTTCTGTATCCACCGTCTGATCGCGAGCGAGCATGTGCAGCGCCTCAGTGCGGTCTTCTTCGTCAGTCACCATTGAGAGGGACACCGTCCGTCCGTATTTCGGAGAATCTACCCCAAACCGCCAGGTCCCCAGATAGGTGACCGAATCTTGCCCCACGGAAAACGTGGAGGCGAGTTCGGCCATCGACAAAAAAGGCCCTTCGTTGATTTGTACTCGAATTAATTCATAGTCTCCCGGCACAAGGGGCACGATGAATCGTTCGTTGTCCGATGCGATGTCAACGGTAAACCGTTCCTTCGTCTGCCGGTTTTGTACCTCGAAGGATCTGACGGCCGGCTCGTAGATCCGACTCCGCTCGCCCGTGATCACGGCAACGACCCGGCCCACAGCGATATTGGACTGGACAGTGCCCTCTTCCGGCACGGCAGGGAGTTCCGTGGCGCATCCCTGCGTTAAGAGTACCCCTGCGGCACAGAACCACACCGATAATGCCCGAATACTCATAGGTCTGATTATACGGCATCGCCACGGTCGAAGGGGAGCAACCCATAGCCCTCAGGGCCTCTTGACAGGTGGACGGCAGCCGCCCTATACTGCCGACGATTTTAATAATTGTTCTCAATATCAAGGAACTGCCATTTTATGCCCGAACCCTCGTCAGACAGGTGCGTTGAAGCCTCGGAAACCCGCTGCGAGTGTGGCCAGCTCATCGCAAAGGTTCGCGGCCAACGCCTGGAACTGAAATGCAAACGGTGCAAGCGCATCGTCGTTATCCCCTTCTCTTCCATTGAAGGTTGGAGCACTGTTCAAGCACCCGCTCACTCATGAAAGGAGGCGCTTCGATCACACATTCACCATAGTCGTAGTCGTACAAATGACAACGACCAGAGACCGTCGAGTCCCGAGTCAGACCCTCACCCTAATCCGTATGGAGGTTTCAATGAGGATCCGGTCAATCCTCGGGACTCTCGTGATCGCAAGCTTGCCGGTGATGCCGGCCTTAGCCGTCGACATGACCCCCGAAGAGATTAAAAAGATGGTTGATGAAGCCGTCAACAAGAAGATGCAGGAACACGAACGCCGCGAAAGCCCGGCCGAACGAAGAATGGAGCAAAAAGAAGGTCCCCCCGAAAGTCAGTACCCCATGGCCACAGGCCCGATGACCGACGTCAGGGTCGAGCGGAAAGGAGAAGAAAAAGTTCCGCTGTCATTCGGAGCGACCGGTTCAGGCCGCTTGGTCTATGCCAAGCCGTTCGTTGCCGCGCCAAAGGCCATCGTCGGCGGCTATATGGACATTCAATATCGCACTCACACCAATGGTGTCATCGAAACGGGAGACTATAACGGGATACGGAATAGCCAGGGGACGACTAACGGATTCGACCAGCAGCGATTCGTGCCGTTTATCTATGCCGATATTACGGAGCATGTGAAGTTCGCATCGGAACTTGAGATCGAACATGGCATCAGGGGGGCCGGTGAGAATGAAATAAGCTTGGAGTTCGCTCACATGGACTACCTGGTGAACGAACCCTTCAATATTCGTGCAGGAATTTTGCTCATTCCCATCGGCAAGTTCAACTTGCTGCACGACTCGCCATTGAACGACTTAACCGATCGGCCACTGGTCGCCCAGTTCGTGATTCCTTCAACCATGTCGGAAACAGGCGCAGGCTTTTACGGCACGTTTTATCCGGGCCGAACGAGTAAACTGGACTATGAATTGTATTTCTCAACCGGTCCCTGCGGGTACGACCCAGACGGATCCCCACGGATTAACGAAGAAAGCGGGACAAAGAATTCTCGCCAACGAAAATGTGAATCGACCGCTGACGGGTTTGACATTAATAACGGAAAGGCGGTCTCAGGCCGTCTAGCCTTCAGCCCGATGTTGGGCGTCGAAGTCGCCGGGTCAACCTATTATGGCAATTCATCTCCGTCCAGCTATAACCCGTTGAGTATTACCGCAATCGACTGGACCCTGCAAAAAGGCCCGTTTGAACTCATTGGTGAAGCCGCCTGGTCCTATGCTCGCGGTAACTCCCGGGCGATTCCTAATAACACCATCGGCGGCGGGGTTCCCACTGGCACGTTCCTGACGGGCGTGAACACCCTTAACCCGGCTGCCGGTCCTCCACAGCGAATGAACGGGTACTACATTCAAGCCAACTACCATTTCATGCCTTCGTTCCTTGCCAACTGGGCACCGAAGCGATTCGGTGAAGGGTCAACCTTCACGGCCGTCCTTCGGTACGATCGGGTGAATCTCAATATGGATAACAAAGGGGAAAACGAGGGCAATCTGGAGCAAATCTCGTTCGGCTTGAACTACCGGCCGGTGGAAGATGCGGTCTTCAAGATGAGCTACCAGTATATGCCGATGGCGTTTAATCCGAACTCCGGTCAGCGTATTCACGACAACGCTTTTGTCATTTCGGCAGCGACGTATTTCTAAAGGCACCGCGTGCAGCCTCCGCGAGGAGGCTGCACGCCACAGGTCAGGAGTCATGCACGTGATTGGATTCAATCGTCCCCTTCTGCTGGTTTTCTTGCTCGCCATGCAGGGTTGTGCGTCGTTTAGTGGAAGCCACGACCAATACTTCGTCTGTTCCTATGACACCGTGTGGGATACGGCGCTGGAGACGATGAAAGGGTATTCCATTACCGCCCAAAGCAAAGACAAAGGGACGATTGAGACTTCTTGGATCGAGATGGAGGGCAAGGAACGGACATACGGGATGTTCGGCCGGGAAGGTTTCGGCAATCGTGAACGGGCGCGTATGTCGGTGAAGGTCAAGCAACTGAACGATGTGTCCTCGGTCAGCGTGCTCGAGACCAGGCAACGGTGGCACGCCAAAGGAGGCGTGACTCAACAAGCGACAAGATGGTGGCCGGTCGATCCTTCCGAGGAGTCGATGGATGAAGTCACGCAGAAACTCAACACCCGCTTGAAAGAGAAAGGTTGTGAGACGACATGAAGAGACATTCGCACTGCTTTGCGCTCTGCCTGATCCTGCTGTCTGCCCTGCCCGCGCAAGCCGAACGCATCTGGGACGGTGAATTGAAGCGCTTCCTGACCGATCAGGAAATGACCATGGCGGAGGTCTTCATGACCGAGGATGAGGGGGTCAAGATCATGCTCCCGAAGTCGGAGCGGGTGCGAAAAGATCTCATCAGATTGAACTCGGACAAAAAGAGCCAAATCGAGGAGCGCATCGGCTGGAAGTTTCCGGAAGAGGAATTCGAAGTATACGTCGGTGAAACCGGGACGCGGGTCGACGGCTATGCCGTCGTCCAGAATACGATCGGCAAGCACAAACCCATGACGTACATGGTCGGCGTCGACGGACAGGGCAGCATCTCCGACATTGAGCTCCTCGTGTTTCGCGAATCAAGAGGCAGCGAGATCAGGCAAAAGCGCTTCAACTCGCAATACGAGGGGAAGACGGTCCTCGACCCCGTCAGAATCAATAAAGACATCATCAACATCAGTGGGGCCACGATGTCCGTCCGCTCGATGAGCGCAGGCATCAAGCGGGTACTGGTGTTGGTCGACGAATTTTATCTGAAGCCCGTGGGGCGCGGCAGCGACACCATCGCGGCACGCAAGGCCGAGAAAGGGTTCTTTGGGTCGCTCTTCGGAAACTGAGAAAGCGGACCACGAGTCCCCGCATGCGCAACTTCAATCAACGATTCAGACTGCGTGATTCCGATCGTCACATTCGGTTGTTGTACACGTTGTTCTTGTTGTTGATGCTGGCCGGCTTCTTGTTTTCCTTCTTTTGGGCCCATAGCATGACCGGATTGTCGCCGTCGGGGATTGCGGATCACTATCGAGGCTCTGATGCCACGTTCGGGGAACCGATGTCCTTCCGCGAGCTCGCCGAAATCACGCATTTTCATCTCTTCACGATGCCCGTGGTGTTCATGATTCTGATTCATGTCATGTACCTGACCAATGCCAGTCATGGCCTGAAAGCCGCCATGACCTGGTCGGGTTTCGGCGGGGTCATGCTCGACCTGGTTTCTCCTTGGCTCATCAGCTACATCTCACCCGTCTTCGTCTTGACGATGTTGACCGGAGACCTGCTCATGACGCTCAGCTTTTTCGTCATGATGACGGTGCCTCTATATGAGATGTGGGTCTTGGGACAGCCGTTGATGGCCGGCAAGCGAGGAGACGGCGCGTAGAGGCAATTCCGCACGTCACGACAATTGAGAGCGGCCAGAGGTTGTTTCGACCCAGAGCCCAAGATCACCGAGATCTTGGGCTTTTTTTGTGATACGGGCATGTCATCAATCCTAGCGATCAGCGCAGAGTCGGCACTCCAACGCCTCCAGGGGGTGCTCCATACGATCGACACACTTCCCATTCCCCGTGCGCTACGGCCGGCAGTCGAAACGCTTCTTGTCCGACAGGCGATAAAGATGATGGACGCCGCTCTACCATGGCAACGGGGGCATGGGCGACGGACCGCCGTGCTGGCACGCAGCATCGGTGCCTGCGCACAACTGTCTGCTGAATCCCTGCACCACGTCACGCTTGCCGCACTGCTTCACGACATCGGGCTATTGGCCTTGCCCCTCGATCTGGCTTCTCAGACTGGATGCCTCGACGTTCAGTCCTATGCTGCCCGCCAATCCCATCCACGCATGGGTGCCGAATGCCTTGAGCCGTATCGCTTTTTGCGAAACGTCTCGATCATCATCGCCCACCACCATGAGCGATGGGATGGAACAGGATACCCTTACGGGATACGAGGCACCTTTATTCCAATCGAGGCCCGTGTCCTCGCGATTGCGGACGCATTCGATGCCATTCACGTTCCTGGAGCGATCGATCAGGACTCGCGGGACAGTGCGGCCTACCGCATTCTCACCGTCGGAGCCGGAACACAATTCGATCCACATCTTATCGAAAGATTCGGGCACTGCCTGCAACGACAACGACCGAATCTCAATTTTTCTTTTAACTGATCAGGAGGGGCCACATGTTCGCGAGAGGTTTCGAATATTTTATGTCTCCTTCAAGACTCTTACTGATTATCACCATAGTCGCGGCAGGGTGTTCGAATGGAACTCCCCCCGCCCCTGCAACGGCCACAGCGACGGGCACGCCTGGAGCGGAGCAGGCGGTCGGCGAGCGGCTGTTTATGGACACTCGTTTTGCCCAGGCGTTCAAAGCATTTGTTGACGCCGGCGGCGACGTGAACGATCCCAATGCAGGCGACCCTGTCGTGGATGCAGTCGAAACCCTGGGCGCTCCAATTACTGCCGAAGCGCCCTTCAAAGGGATGTCGATGAATTGTCGGCAATGTCACTTCGTGGACGACCTCCTCTCGGCACCCGGAGGGAGCATGCGGGCCTATACCGATTTTGCACGACGCAGTCCGATCCCTGACCGTGCGGACGGGAAGACTCATGCGCCCCGCAATTCCCCCCCTCTCGTCAACGCCACGCTGGACCGCCCCGAAGGTATGCTTCTGCATTTCGACTCGGAATTCAACTCCATCGAAGATCTCGTCGCCGGAACGTATACCGGACGCAACTTTGGCTGGCTCCCGGGCGAACGGGCTCAAGCCATCGCGCACATTGCTAGCGTCGTGCGCGGAGACGACGGGTCATTTGATCCCTCGGGCCAGTTCGACGGACTTTCCTACGCTATTCTATTTGGTGGTAGGCATTCATCCATTCCCGATGAGTTTCGTTTACCGCCAGAATTCCGCGCGTTCATCTCGACGGGGTCAGACCAGGAAATTTTCGATGCCGTGGTGAGGGTGGTCGCCGCCTACGTGAACGGCCTGCGCTTCTCTCAGACGGAAGACAGCGGCGCTCCGATTCGTTCGCCGTTCGACGTGTTCCTTGAAGTCAACGGCCTTCCGCAGCAGCCGGGCCCTAACGAGTCGCCTATCGATTACGGCCGGCGGCTCCGAACGCTCGTGACTGCACCTGGTTTCACTCCTCAATTCGTGACGTCCAATCCGAACCGAGCCGATGGGCAGTTTCAGTTTCACTCTCAAGCATTCGTATTCGGCTCGACCGAGCTGGAAGGATTGAAAATGTTTCTGGCGGAACCGGCAGGTCCGGTCGCGTCACCGGGGGAAATTGCAGCAGGAGGGTTCGGCAATTGCATCGCCTGCCATCAACCGCCAAACTTTACCGATTTCAAGCTCCACAATACAGGAACAACCCAAAAAGAATACGACGGTTTTCCGAGTCACGGTCCTGGTGCCTTCGCCGCGTTGGCTATTCCCACGTTGGCAGCGAGAACACCCAATGATCTCCCGGCCAGTGAGGCACACCCGACAGCGAGTGAACGCTTCCGTTCCATTCCATCGGACACGACCACGCTCACCGATCTAGGCGTCTGGAACGTCTTTGCCAATCCCGATATGCCGGCCCCTCAGGCAAAGATCAGAACCATTCTGTGCGATGACCAACAGCCCTGCCCGTTGACGGATGCCGTGTTGTTGGATCGTGCGATCGCCCGCTTCAAGACTCCCGGGCTTCGAGATCTGAGCCATTCCGCGCCGTACATGCACAACGGCCAATTCGACACTCTCACCGACATCATCACGTTCTATCGGGACATGTCGACGCTGGCACGGACGCCTGGCGGGTTACGAAACGGCGCTCCGGAACTGCAAGGCATCGCGCTCCTGGCGGGTGATGCGGCGTCGCTGGTGGCGTTTCTGAGAGCGTTGAACGAGGACTATCAATAGGAACGGCGTGTGCTGAGCGAGCGGGAGACGACTTGGCCCGCTCGAGGGCGGGAGGCCTTGACTTCCTCCTGGGGCCTCCCGCCTGCCCTCGTTAGGAAGATTCTTTCTTGATCTGCTCGGCGAGATAGTTTTCCAACCCGATCTGCTTGATCGTTTCCATCTGGGTTTCGATCCAATCGATATGATCGTCGACGTCTTTGGCCATGTCTTCGAGCATGTGACGCGTCGTGAAATCCATCACCTTGGTGCAATGGACCACGCCGTCATTCAAGAGTGTCAGCATTTCCTGCTCGGCCTTCAGGTCCAGCTTGAGCTGCTCGGGCACGGTCTCCCCGACGTGGACGGTATTCATTCGTTGAACGTTCGGGACGCCTTCCAGATAGAGAATGTGGCCGATCAGTTCGTCGGCATCTTTCATCTCATCAATACTGCGCTCACGGACTTTGTGATACAGGCGCTCATATCCCCAATTCTCGCACATCTTTCCATGGACAAAATATTGATTGATGGCGGTCAGATCCGCCGTGAGGATCTTATTGAGTAGATTCACGACGCCTTCTTTTGCTTTCATAGGGGCCTCCTTCACGAAAGGTAAGATTCCGATTAATCACTCCCTGGGTCATTATCTTCATGACTTCGTGCGCTCGTCAACTCACATGAACATAGGTTTTTGATTTCGTCTCTCAGTTTCGACGACATGAATTCTCAATTTCGAACGCTGCGTTACTGCAGTGCGAAACAATACAGCGAGATCGGTGGGTCGCGATTAATCGGATGGGGCCGGGAAGAGGCGCTGGAAGAAAATGCTGTGAGAGGTTAGCCCGCTTCGCGGTAGCCGCACTCTTCGTTGCGACATTGTACGCTGCGGCCGGCTTGCTTGCTGACTTTCTCCACGAGAAACGGGGCGCTGCAGGTCGGACAGGCCTTCGGAATAGGCCGATCCCACAAGGCATATTCGCAGGCCGGATATTTGCTGCAGGCGAAGAATGATCGGCCCTTGCGTGTCCGCTTCTGAACCAGGTCGCCACCGCAGCCGGGCTGGGGACACTTGACCCCGAGCGCCAACGGCTTGGTGGTCTTGCATTCCGGATACGCGGAGCACGCGATGAACTTCCCGAAACGTCCGGTTTTGACCAGCATCGGGCTTCCACATTTTTCACAGACCTGATCGGTCGTGAGTTCCTGCTTGGGGATGATCTTGATCGTGCCGTCCGGCAGCTTCTCGAAGTTTTGGGTATTTTTGCAGGGGGGATCCTCTTTATAGCCCGGGCAGGCAAGGAATTTCCCGTTGCGTCCCCATTTGATTTCCATCATGCGGCCGCATTTTTCGCATGGGATGTCTGTGGGGGGCTCGATCGTGTCCTTTGGACCGGGGATAGATTTGGCTTTCTCCAGATCGGCGGTGAACGGATCATAGAAGTCGCGCACCGCGTCCACCCACGGCTTGTTGCCCTCTTCCACTTCATCGAGTTCCGCTTCGAGCTGCGAGGTAAAGTCGACGTTGACGACGTCGGGAAATCCCTTGAGCAGGAAGTCATTGACGGTCCTGCCCGTTTCAGTCGGAAGAAACCGCCCCTCCACTTTTTCGACATACTTCCGCTCTTGAATCGTGGAAATGATGGCGGCATAGGTCGACGGACGTCCAATGCCTTTTTCTTCAAGTTCCTTGATCAGCAACGCTTCGTTGTACCGAGGAGGCGGCTGGGTAAAGTGCTGCTTCGAGGTCACACCCGGGATAGTCTGTTCGGCTTGTTCGATCAGGCGCAGTCGTTCGCCTTCCGTCAGCTCAGGAAGATGCCGCTCGGCGCTGTCCTCGACCTCCTCGTCCTGCTTCGCCTTTTGGGCGAAGAGTTCTTTGTCGACTCCTTCCATGTACACAATCGTATGACCGGGGAACTTGACGATCGTGCCGCTGGATCGGAATACATACCTCGCCACCGTGTCGAGCGGCGAGGATTCGACGCGAGTGACGTCCAAAATCGCCGGTACCATTTGTGACGCGACGAAGCGGTTCCAAATCAGCTTGTAGAGATTGTATTGATCCTGGTCGAGATAGGCCCGGATGGATTCCGGATCGCGCGCCGCGGAGGTGGGTCGGATGGCCTCGTGAGCTTCCTGAGCCGCCTTCGAGGTTTTATAGACGTTCGGCGATTCCGGGAGATACTCGGCACCGAATCGCTCTTGGATGAGCTGCCGTACGTCAGCCGTGGCTTCCTGGGAAATCCGTGGGGAGTCCGTTCTCATATAGGTGATCAGACCGGTGGAACCCTCCGCACCGATCTCGATCCCCTCGTACAGCTGCTGAGCGAGCGTCATGGTCTTCTTAGGCGTGAAATGCAGCTTACGGGCCGCGTCCTGCTGCAGGCGGCTCGTGATGAACGGAGCCACCGGGTTCCGCTTCTTTTCCTTCCGCTCGATCGACGCGACGGTGAACGTCTTTCCCTGGATGGCGGAAACGATCTGTTGTGCCTGCTCGGAGTTGCCAATCGACGCCTCTTCACCATTAATACTATGAAGCTTAGCTTCAAACGGTGGCGGGTTGGCGCCGGCCAACAAGGTGGTAATGGACCAATACTCCTCTGCACGAAAGGCTTCCCGCTCAGCTTCACGCTCGCACATGAGCCGGACGGCCACGGACTGGACCCGGCCCATCGAGAGCCCCCGGCGGACCTTGTTCCACAGTAGCTGGCTGCCCTGGTAGCCGACGATGCGGTCGAGGACCCGGCGGGCCTGCTGCGCGTTCACGAGCTTCATGTCGATCTGGCCGGGAGTCTGCAAAGCCTGCTTGATCGCCCGTTCGGTAATTTCATTGAACAGCACGCGGAACACTCTCCCGTCGCTTTTCTTCTTCGATTTCCCCCGCAGTTCCTCAGCGAGGTGCCACGCAATGGCCTCACCTTCACGGTCAGGGTCAGGCGCGAGGAAGATCTTGTCGGCGGTTTCCGCCTTCTTCTTGATTTCCGCGAGGACCTTGGACTTGCCCTTGATCGTCACGTACTGCGGCTTGAAATTATGCTCGAGATCCACGCCCAGCTTGCTGGTCGGCAGATCCTTGATGTGTCCGACCGAAGCCATGACCGTGTAACCCCGTCCGAGGTACTTGGTAATCGTTTTCGCTTTGGTAGGAGACTCAACGATGATGAGCGATTTCGCCATGTCGACTCCGATTTCGCAACCCGCTTACTCTAACATCCGTACCAAATATAGCAGATGAGTGCAACCGGCCGCCTAAAAATGGATGGTTTACAGCTTCAAATACCGTTGCCCGGGAAGTTGCCGTACGCGTCGCCGCAGCTCAAGCGATAACAGTGACGCCATGATTGAAGACACCGGCAGCCGCGTTCGCTCGAGTAAATGATCGACCGTGAGCGGCTCGCACGAGAGCGCATCATACACCAGCCGTTCATGATTTCCAAAGTGAACGGCGGAAGTCTGAGGCGAAGCGGCAGGCACGGACAGTCGCGACTTCATTTCCGGTTCGAGCTGGGGCATGATGACCTCTATCACATCCTGCGCCTGTTCCACCAATGTTGCGCCTTCTTTGATCAGCGCATGCGTGCCATGACTCATGTCGGCCTTCACGCAGCCGGGAACCGCAAAGACCTCTCTCCCCTGCTCGGCCGCAAGCCGCGCCGTGATCAATGACCCGCTGTCGAGCGCGGCTTCTGTCACGACCACACCGGCGGACAATCCGCTGATGAGCCGATTCCTGCGCGGAAAATGTCCTGCATGGGGAGGCGCGTCCAGGGACAGTTCCGACAGCACGGCGCCTCGCTCCTCGATTTCATGACGGAGCCGCTCGTGCTCCGGCGGATAGGTCCGTCCAAGACCGCAGCCGAGCACGGCGACGGTGCGGCCGCCGGCCGCCAGCGCACCCCGGTGCGCCGCCGCATCAACACCTCGTGCCAACCCGCTGACAATCGTCACGCCTGCACCTGCCAAGCCTCCCGCCAGTTGTTCCGTAATCAGTCGTCCCGTCGGCGTTGCGCGCCTGGCACCGACCACCGCGATGGCAAGTTCGTCTGATGGCTGCAAGGATCCGGCAATATACAGCAACGGCGGCGGATCGGATATCGTCAGAAGCCGGCGCGGGTAGCCGGTATCCAATATGCTTCTGACATCGATGCGTCTCCGTTCAATGCCGTGGAGTTCGCGCGCAATACGCCGGCAGGCATCGCGGTCAGGCCCGCGCACGATGGCTTCAGCAAGCCGGGTGCTGCACCCGCGTCGAATCAGATCGCTCAAGGTGGCACGAAAGACCGCCTCGGGCTCTCCCCATTCCCGCACGAGGACGAGTACGAGATGATCACCCACTCCCTCGATCGCGCGAAGCTTCATCCAGGCTTCGAGCGATGCGGACGACGTATCCCGACCGGCTACAGGACTCATCATCCCTCCATGGGATAGTGCCTGCAGAAGAGTTCCCCGGCATTCACTGTCCAGCCGGAGAGGGTGATCCTGCTACATCACCACGAGGTCGTATTGTTCGAGGTGCAATTGTTCGTCCGGCATGACAAGGACCTTCGCGGCGCATTCGCGCTCCAGCGCTTCGAGCCCCTGCCGTTCCTCGTCTTGAAGAAGCCCCGCGACGGAAGGATGGGCGCCCACGACAATCCGTTGCTGTTCGTTGCCTTGTCCGATCTTTCTGATCTCACGGAAGATCTCATATGCCACCGTCGTGGGCGACTTGGTATAGCCTCGGCCTTCGCAGTAGCGGCACGGCTCAGAGAGAGAGCGCAAGAGATCTTCGCGCACGCGCTCGCGGGAAATTTCGATCAATCCCAGGTCCGAGATGCGAGAAATCCGGGTCCTGGCCTTGTCGGATGCCATGGCATCAACCAACGCATGGTAGACCTTGTCCCGATTTTTTTCCCGTTCCATATCGATGAAATCGACGATGATGATGCCGCCAATGCCGCGTAATTTGACCTGGTACGCCACTTCCTTCGCCGCTTCCAGATTGTTCCGCAGAATCGTTTCCTCCTGGTCACGTTTTCCCACGAAGCGGCCAGTGTTGACATCGATCACGGTCATCGCTTCCGTATGATCGATGACCAGGTAACCTCCCGACTTGAGCCACACTTTGCGGCTCAACGCCCGCGCCATTTCCTGCTCAACACCAAGGTAATCGAACAGACTTTCGTCCTTGTCATAGAAATGAATCCGCGAGGTCTGCTCCGGTGAAAAACGTTGAACGAAATCGCGAACGGCATCGTATTCCTGCCGCGAATCGATCCAGAGGCGCTCGACTTTTTTCCCGAACAGATCGCGAACCACGCGGAAGCTGAGACTGAGATCCGTATGCAGCAGAGCGGGGGCCGGCTGCTGATCGCGCTTGGTCCTGATGTCTTGCCAGAGGACGTGGAGAAAATCGACGTCCGACCGCAACTCGTCCTCCTTCACTCCTTCACTGACCGTGCGGACGATGTACCCGCATCCGGGATGGCGAACCCGCTTCATGATGTCCTTCAGGCGCGCCCTCTCTTCGTCACGCGCAATCCGTCGAGACACTCCGATGTGCTCCACGTTGGGCATGAAGACCAGATAGCGTCCGGGCAGAGACACGTAGGTGGTCACCCGAGGACCCTTGGTGCCAATCGGCCCTTTCGAGATTTGCACCATCAACTCCTGCCCTTCGGTCAGCAGCTGTTCAATGGGCTTGCTGCTTTCCCGGCGCGGGCGCATCTCGTCCCCGTCCTTGTCGTCCTCATCCGAATCCAGCAATGTATCGCTGGGCTCCGCGTCGAGCGACAAGTCCGAGACATGCATGAACGCGGCCTTCTCCAGGCCGATGTCCACAAATGCCGCCTGCATGCCGGGCAGCACTTTCGCCACCTTGCCCTTGTAAATGTTTCCGACAAAGTCTTTATGTTTGGCGCGGTCTCCGAATAGATCCGTGACGACGCCGTTATCCAACACCGCCACACGGGTTTCCTCCCGTGCGACAGTAATCGCAATTTCCACACCCATACGAACTCCTTCTGTTCAGCGCAACCGACGAAACCGACGTGAGGGTGGAACGCGGGCGAGCCCAGGTTCCGGTGTCACTCAAGTCCTTGTCGATTCGACGATGCGCATAATTAATACCACACAGGGCGGCGCCTTTCGCGCCGCCCATCGTTCAATAAAACAAGCTCAATCGCCGCCGTTTGACGTTCAGCAACAGGCCAAGCGACGCCATCGTCATGATGGTGGCGCTGCCACCGTAGCTCATCAGGGGAAGCGGGATTCCGACGATCGGGAACATCCCAGCGGTCATGCCGATGTTGACCACCACGCAAAAGCACAGCATGGAAATCACGCCGACCGCCAGCAGGGCACCGAGTTCGTCCTTCGCGCGCGTCGCGATTTCAAGAGACAGCCAGATCAGCGCGACGAATAGAAGAAGCAACGCGAGCACCCCGAGAAATCCCCATTCTTCCGCAAACACTGAAAACACGAAATCCGTGTGCCCTTCCGGCAGAAATTTCAATTGACTTTGAGTCCCGCCGTACAGCCCTTTGCCGGTCAGTTCGCCGGCACCGATGGCAATCCTGGACTGCAGTGCGTGATACCCTTTCCCGCCGGGGTCGTAGTTCGGATCGACGAAGGCCATAATGCGCTGTCGTTGATAATCGTGCAGCGAACCCCACATGACCTCCCAGGCGAACGGAAACAACATAAGCGAAAACAGCAAGATCACGCCGAGCGCTTGAGAGCGCATTCCCACCATCAACAGCATGGCGGCGTAGACCGCCATAAAGCTCAACCCGCTGCCAAGATCCGGCTGCTTCAGAATCAGCAACAACCCGGGCAGCATCAACGCACCTGGAATGACCACCCTCTGCAGCCAGCCAACCCGTGGCGCCTTAGAATAGTAATGCGCCATCACCAGGATCAACACCAGCTTGGCAAACTCCGACGGCTGGAACGCAAACGGGCCGATCGGGATCCAGCGTTGGGCTCCGCGGCTGGTCTTTCCTTCAAAGAGCACGACCGCAAGAAGGATGAGAATCACCGCGTATGCAGGATACGCTAATCGTGCAATGCGGTGATAGTCCCACACGAGCATGACGAGAAACGCCACGGCGCCGAGCAGAATCCAGACCATCTGCTTCGCAAAAAACGGCAGGCCCGGCCCGCCCTGGTCATGGGTCACGCTGTAGATGGAGAGCACGCCGATCGACAGGATGACAACGATCAGACCGAGAAACCGGAGGTCGAAGTTGTCGAACCCTCTCCGGTCCATCATCCGGTCGATCATGGTGTGCCTGCCTTCGCCAGCCGGGCCGGCCCCGTGGTCGCATCGGCAGCAGACGTTTTGGTCGTCACCTTGATATAAGTCTCGATCAGCTCCTTGGCAAGGGGGGCAGCCGCAGAGCCCCCGTGGCCCATATGCTCAGCCAGGACGGCAACCGCGATCGTGGGATTCTCGACAGGCGCAAATGCCACAAACCAGGCATGGTCCCGGAACTTCTTGGGGATGTCTTTCTCAGGACCGGTCCGGAGGGCTGCCGTCTGCGCCGTTCCCGTCTTTCCACCGATCGCGACGAGCGGGGACTTGGCCCGTCCGCCGGTGCCTTCGGTCACCACTCCGGCCAATGCTTCCCGGATCAATTTCAGCGTGTCCGGCTTAACGTTCAATTTGGCCTTCGGCACGGCCGGCAGCTGCTGGAGCTGCCCCGTCGTCCGGTCCATGATGCCCTGCACAAGCCGTGGCCGATACGTGACGCCGTCATTCGCCACCGTGCCGATCAGGCTCGCCATTTGAAGAGGCGTGACTGTAACATAGCCCTGACCGATCGCCGCGGAAATCGTTTCGCCCGGCAACCACGCTTCGTGCTTCACTTTTTGCTTCCATTCCGTCGAGGGTACGATGCCGATCCGCTCGGACGGCAGCTCGACCCCCGTTTCTTCGCCAAGGCCGAACTGATGGGCAAAGGAAGCCATGGTGTCGATGCCCATCCGCTGCCCGACCGTATAGAAATACACGTCGCACGAATGGACCAATGCTTTTCGAAGGTCAACGGAGCCGTGACCGGTGGCTTTCCAGTCGTGGTAGATGCGCCGCCCGAACTGATAGCCGCCATTGCAGAAGATGGTCGACGACGGCGTCACAGTTTTCGTCTCGAGGGCCGCGGCGGCCATCATCACCTTGAAGGTTGAGCCTGGCGGGTATTGGCCTTGTGAGGCTCTGTTATTCAGCGGCCGGCCTTCGTCTTGAACGATCTCGACCCACTGTTTGGAGGTCAGTTCCCTGGACAGCACATTCGGATCAAAACCCGGGCGGCTGGCCATGGCGAGAATATCGCCGTTTGTGGGATTCAAGGCGACGATCGCGCCGGACTCCTGGCCGAGCAGATCTTCCGCCACCTTCTGCAACCGCACGTCGATCGTCAGGTACAGGTCGTCCCCGGCATGTGGCTGGTCCACCAGTACCGTCCGCTTCTCATGGCCCAACGCATCGACCTCGACGTTTTTCTGGCCTGCCATCCCACGGACGATTTGATCGAAGAACTTTTCAACGCCGTATTGCCCCACAATGCTGCCTTGATGCAGTTCCGCAAACTCCGGCTTCTCCAGCTGCTCGGCCGACACTTCCCCCACGTAGCCCAACACATGCGAAGCCGCCATTCCTCCGAGATAGTTGCGGCGGGATTCCACTTGAACCATGACACCCGGCAGATCAAGGCGATGCGATTCGATCAAGGTCGCTTCCTTCAAGGTCAACCGGTCCTTGATTTTACGCGGGAGCTGCTTGGCGCCGCGAACTGACAGTTTTTTCCGGACGAGGTCCGGATCAATCCCGATCAATCCGCTCAGCTCTTCGATCAGCGCCTCACGATCTTTGACGTCCTCCAGCGAGACATACAAGCTGAAACTCGGCACGTTATTCGCCAACAAGACGCCATTGCGGTCGTAGATGAGGCCGCGTGCCGGCTCCAAAATGACGGAGCGGGTCCGGTTGTTTTCCGACAGATCACGATAGTAGGGCCCTTCTCGAATCTGGAGGTGCCATAGCCGCAACGCCAGCAGCGCTACGACCAGGAGCAACCCGATCCGCAGCACGACCAATCGGCGCTGCAGTTCCCCAAGTTCAGCATCTTGTAGACTCGAGATGGCCATCAAGGATCTGCTCAGTCGTTAGGAGTACCGGTCCGGCATCCCGAAGCGCGGCAACGACAACCGTTGTTCGAGAAACCAGAGCAGTCCGGCTCCCACCACGGCATCGAAGCACGCTTGGGGCACAACGACGAACTGGACCATCCACCACGTATCACCCATCGACGCATACTTCATGCTGAACACCGCCACGAGCCCGCCAGCCAATGACAGCAGCAGCAGCCCGATGGAGAGAATCGTCGGGGTAATTTCGGCGACTTGTTTCGCCAGCAGTCCGGCGAACAAACCGGCGCCTCCCGTCGTGACGAGATTCAACCAGAGATCACCGGCCGAATACAAATTCAGGATCCATCCGATCGCCAACCCGACGAGAAGGCCTTCCAACTCGCCCGCCAAGACTCCAATCAGCGCGGCGGCCACAAGTCCGAGATCGGGCCTGATGTCCCAGATCGCAACGTGCGGCAACAACGTGGTCTGGACGGGAACGAGGAACAGGACCAGCCCGACGTACATGAAAAATTTTTTCATGGCTGCGCCTTGGCTCCTGCGTCCGGTCTCGTCCCCGTTTCCGCCGATTGCCCCTGATGTGCTTGGATCACCAGGACCTCTTCCACGCGGTTCACATCCACTTCCGGCGAGAGTTCGGCCGTTTGGAACAGCGCGCCTTCCTCCCGATCGATCATGGTAATCGTGCCGATCGCGAGTCCACGAGGAAATCCGCCAACCAGTCCCGACGTCACGACACGATCGCCTTCTTTCACCGCCGAAAGCATGGGAATGTACTTCAATCTGGCTCGGCCCTGTGGGACCCCTTCGACGATCCCTTCGTCTCGCGTACGCTGGATGAGCCCGGCGATGGCGTTATTCGGATCGGTGAGCAGCAGGACAACTGCCGTTGCGCCGGTCGTCTTGACGATGCGGCCGACGACCCCGGCCGGGGTGATCACGCCCATGTCCCTTTGGATGCCGTCGCTTTCGCCTTTGTTGAGAATGACGGACTTATACCGGTTGCTGGAATCGCGGCCGATGACTTGAGCGGCCACCATCGCGGGCAACGCCTGTTCTTTAAACTGCAGGAGAGAGGTCAGTCGCTGCGTGGCCGCGGCGGACTCACGCAATTGGTGGTTTTCTCCACGCAGCCAGTCCATTTC
The DNA here is from genome assembly GCA_036376045.1 of Nitrospira sp. GTDB lineage: Bacteria > Nitrospirota > Nitrospiria > Nitrospirales > Nitrospiraceae > Nitrospira_C. The sequence goes on along the minus strand of DASVBB010000112.1, from coordinate 277 downwards.
CTGTTTGAGCCGACGGTTTTCCTCCGCCACGTGCTGCAACGACACATACTGTTGCCACAGAGAGGAAATCCCTTGATCGAGCGAGGAGACCGCTTCGAGTGGAATGCGGACGAGTTGACCCACTGGGCCGTCGAGATAGTCGAGAAGACCCTGACTTTGTCCTGGAAAGAGCAGCAGAGTCGCCAGGAGGAGGGCAAACATTCCTAGCGCCAGACGTCTAGCACCGTAGGGAGAACGCACGTTGACCATCCACATGTGTCGGGATGGAACCGTTACC
>DASVBB010000100.1:0-2888 GCA_036376045.1 Nitrospira sp. | reverse complement strand
GCATCTTTGTCCGGCCGTAGCCGTTCGTCATGAATCGCAATCTTGATTTCCTTTCCCACTTCGACAATCGAGTCATTCGGCGTGACGGAAGCCACGGGACCGACAGCCAACATCCGGGCCAGAGAAGCGGATGACGCTTTTCCGGCCACTCCACGCTGAACCGTTGCCGAGGGTTGGGCCGACGACACATTGGCGCCCGTGACCTTGGTTGCAGCGGTCTTGGGGTGGGGCGTGAACATGGTCGAATTGGAATAGGTCGAGTCGGTTCCCGACCAGAAAGCCTGCCGGCTCAAGCTTGGCGGCGTCATGGCCTGGACGATGTGCGGCGTCAGGGTCAAGATCACTTCGGTCGTTACCCGCTGCGTCTTGAACGAGCTGATCAGGTTGCCGATGAATGGAAGGTCGCCAAGCCAGGGGACCGTCACCCGCGTTCTACGGTCCTCTTCTTGAATCAACCCGCCGAGCACGATCGTCTCACCGTCTCTGACGTTCAGCATCGTTTCAGCAGACCTGTTGCCGAACTTGAACTGGGTGATCGGTGGATTCGCTTGCAAGACCACCGGTTCGCCGACGCGGATCACCTCAATCTTCATCTTCAGTGAAAGCTCATTTCCGAGATGGATCGCGGGCTCGACCGTCAACTTGACACCGGTGTCGCGGAATTCAATGGACGTCACCGTCGAGGTCGTGGGAACCGCTCCCGTCGCAGCTTGGCCGGGAAGGACGTTGGTCGTGGACAAGAGGATAGGCTGCTTATCCCCGATGTTGATCTCCGCCTTCTTGTTGTTTACGACCCTGACTTTTGGTGCCGCCAACGTCTTCGCATCTGTAATCTGCTTGAAGAAATCCAACTGCACGTTTGTCGGAAGCTTGAAGAGATAGTTGCCCTTACCGAGAGCCGACAATTGTTGCAGTGAGAATTGCTGAGCCATTTCGCCGGCGATGACTCCCGCAAAGCCGGGGGGGACCATGGCCGCCGCCACTTGCTTGGGGTATGTCAATCCGTAGGTCTGGTCGACCGTCCGATCGACCTCCAGCACCTCAACATCGAAGAGCACTTCTGCCTCCGTACGATCGTTGGCCAGGATGATCTTCTCCGCCATCTCCAGTTTTTCCGGCTGATCCCGAATCACAATGGTGTTGAGTTGCTCGTTGGCATGCATTCGCTTGGAATCAAGCATGCCCTTGAGCAACGCCAGCATGTCCTTAGCCTTGGCATTGGACAGATAGAAGGTCCGGATCATCAGATCGTGATACTGTTCCTGTTTCTGCCGGGTATTGGGGCTGACGATCATGACGCCCGGCGAGACGACTCGAGAAAACAAGTTGTTGCTATTCAAAATGAGATTCAGTGCGTCATCGAACGGCGTGTCTTCGATCGCAATCGACACCGGATCGTTGCGGACGTCCCGGTCGAAGATCAGGTTCATCCCTCCTGCCTTCCCAATACCTTCGAGCACTTCTTTGAGTCCCGCATTCCGAAAACGCAGCGTGATGGGCTGCTTTCGTCGGTCTTCACGGTCCCGCGCCTGCTGATCCTCCGTCAGCTTGGAGATTCCCTCCAGCGGTTCGGAAAATGTGGGATCAAGCTCCGCCGACTTGGCATATCCTTCCATGGCCTCGTCAACACGGCCCAATTGAGCCAAGCGATCGGCTTCCCGAAAATGTTCCCTGGATTCCTTCAAACGCAAGGCCTCTCCGAGTCCGGCCTGATGCTCGGGATTGGACGGTTCAATGGACAATGCCCGCTTGAAGTGTTCGACCGCGAGATCCAGGTGATGTTCCTTCAGTGCAGTCCGACCCTGTTCCTGATACTGGGCCGCTGCACGCTCTCTGGCCAGGTTGAATTTCTCTTGCAACGACGTATCGAACGGCGCCTCCTTGAGGGCCTGTCGATAGGCAATCGTGGCTTCCTCCCATTTGCCGGCGGCTAGATGCTGGTCTCCCCGCTTCACGTCTGTGGACTCGAAGTACGCACAACCTGCGAGCAGGGTGAAACTGCCGAACAGGAAGACGGAAGCCGTCTTCGAAACGAGATCGCCCAGTCGCGTCAGTTGCATGCTCACCTTGTGTCTAATGTGAATTACGCACGTACCGTCGGCACTGCAAAGGAATCCAGTGCCAGGGTGAGTCTACACTAGGGGCAATCCATTCAATAAAAAAAAGCGAAATCCAACCACAGGCCATCGGCCGCTCGCATAGGCTCGCTCATTTTCAGAAAGAAGGTACGGCTACGAAGGAGGTCGTGAAGGGGACTGACGGCCTGAGTGGAACAGCCGTCCGATTAGAGGCGCCAATAGGCGATATGCTTCGGCAAGGTCTTGTGGTCTAAAACACCTTTCACGTCGATCACCACTCCCTGCCGTCCGCTGCGGAGCAGATTGATGATCTTTTGCTGGCCCATGTCGACATAGGCGCGATGAGCGACGGCCAGCACGATACCATCCGCTTCGTTAAGGTCTGCCCAATCGCTCAGGTGGAGGCCGTATTCTGCAACGGCTTCCTCCGACTCGGCAAGCGGGTCATGGACTAACACTTGTACCCCGTATTCCTGTAGTTCTTCGATAATGTCCGGGACTTTACTGTTCCGTAAGTCCGGCACATTCTCCTTGAACGTCAATCCCAGAATGATGACTTTTAGCTGATTGACCGGCCGGCCAAGCTGGCCCAGCCGTTTCATCGTCTGTTCCGCTACAAACTTGCCCATCCCGTTGTTGATTCGACGTCCGGCTAAAATGACCTGCGGGTGGTAGCCAACCGATTCCGCCTTGTGCGTCAAATAGTACGGGTCGACCCCGATACAATGGCCGCCCACTAATCCGGGAGAAAACTTCAGGAAGTTCCACTTCGTGCCGGCGGCTTCCAGCACGCCTTTGGTATCGATCCCG
>DASVBB010000090.1:0-8270 GCA_036376045.1 Nitrospira sp. | reverse complement strand
CGCGAAACGTCACCGCCGCACTCAGGGCCGCGCCTGAGAGAAACACCAGCACATTCATGTATCCGCTCATGACCGGCAGGAAGAACGTGAAAAACCCGAAGCAGACGAGCGCATACAAGCTGATCAGCAGCCGAAGGTTCGACAAGCGGTCACGCAGGAACTCATTCCCGACGAGCAGGAGCACCAGCACACCGAAGAACACCGCCGTACTGGTCAGCGTCGCGCTGCGCGAATAGAACACGGCATACGCGCTGAAGAGGCCGCCCATTAGGAACTGACTGGCCATGGGGTAATAGGGCCGGCTGTGGAGGACCCATCGCGTGACCGGCGAAAGCGCCGTCAACTGGTCAGGGTCGGGAGGCGGCTCAATACCCAGCCTGCCCGTCAGGACGATGAGCACACCGAGCAGCAAAAGGTACAGCAGTAACAACAGATTGTCCTGGAGCCGGTCGATTCGCGTCAGGGTCAGCGTGTCGTAGGTCACACCTGAAAAGAAGAACACGGCGGGCATGAAGGGCTTGGCGAGCAACGATTGGACCTTGCCGAGAGGACTCATGCATTTACTGTGCGGAATTCGATGCGTTTGAGCAACGAAAATTTGAATTGGGAGAGGGGTTGTTCGCAGTCTGCTAGATGAAGGCGGGAAGCGGTGCATACTCAACCGGCTGTCCAATCAGGCGTTCCAACCATCCGGCCATCAGCTCTTCTTTCAACGGTGCCTTATTCAACCGCGCCTCGATCGCGAATCCGGCGCGGGAGCCGACGACCCCGATGATTGCCGAGGCATCGTCGCCGTCGGGCAGCAGTTCCTGTGTCTGGAACTCGCACAAGGTGGCATAGAGCCGGCCGTCCGGCTCGATGGCCGAACGGATCTCCGGCAGGTCATCGAGCGGACAATGCACTGAACATCGGTACACAAAGCGGGCCGCGGGCTCGATGGCGTCAAATTCGCGAAGCGCCTCCTCCGAAAAGCCTGTCAGATAGGTGCGCAGCCCCGCCGGCTCGGGAGCGTACGTCGCCGCCAGCTGACTGGCCGGAACCAGAAACTCATACGCATCCGACGTGTTGTATTCGAACTGGCAAGGACCAAAGGCGTCCGGCCACGAGCAGAAAAACGGAATGGAGGGATCCTGCGGACGCAGGATGAGTTGCCGCTTTTCGACTGCCGTCTCGATGGGAAGCGCCACGGTCGTGATGGCCTCAAGGAACGCCGTGCGCCGTTCGTCGAGCCATTGGTCGCGCCTGGCGTCGTCTCGACTCTCGCCGGGCGTCACCACCTCCCGCGTTTGGAGCCGGACGCGGAGAAAGGAATGAGCGTGGCGGAATCCAAGCCAGAACATGCCCCGGTTCTCATGCAGGACCATGCGCTCGCGAATGCGCCAGGGGTGGCTGATCGAGCAATAGGTGCCGACGTCTTGAAATCGCAGGTAGGCGGTATGGTAGGCGCCGGCCAGGAGAAAGAAATCTCCGCTCCAGCCTTCCCGGACATGGACGAGCGTGACGTCCTCGGTGGACCAGGCATCCAGGCTATCGAAGTCCTCGGGCGCCTCGACCGTCCATTCCTCAACGTAGCAGATCACATCCTTTGCAGCGACTGCGGGCTTGAGACCCAACGCGGCCAGGCGCTCACCGACGGCGAGCACCTCATTGAACGTCATCGCAGCGCGAGTTTCCCAGCGGCGCTCACGCACGGTTGTCTCCCGCCTCAGACAATCTATCGTTTTGGTCGCAGCGCACGCTGCGAGATGGTCGTATCAGCGAGGTACCGATCAAGCGTGTCTTTGATGGTCGCGATCATGAGACGCTTGACGTCCTCTTCAGAAAACCACACCACGGTATCCGACTGGGAGCTTTCCAGACTGCGGCTCGTGGTGCTGTGATCCGCATTATTGCGGGCGGTGATGGTCAATTTGTTGCTCGTCGTCAAATACGTGGAAAACATCCGGCTCTTGGCGTTCGCCGCAAACTCAAACACCTGCCCCCCGATCACAATGTCGGCGTTTGGCATGGACCCGGGAGGAGCCACCCGCACATCCCAGGAACGGTCGAACCAGCCTGCGGCCCTCAGCCGATCGGCCAAGGCTTGGGCATAGACCTCGCCGGGTTTTTCGCCGGTCACGTTGAAATTCGTCACCCCGCCCCACAAATGCGTGCGCATGCCGATCCGTTGTTTGTCGGCGCGCCGGTCTTCAAACGGTTCGATGACGATCTTGAGGCCTTCCGGTTCAGCCTGTTGTACGGGCTGCTGCTGTGGAAGCACGTCGAAATAAAACGTCTGGCCGCTCCCACCGCAACCGGCCGAGATGATGAGTCCGACCGATAGCAAGGCTCCAGCGCCCACTCGCACGAGCGAATGTCTCACGATGCCCTCCTTGGCAAATTGCGCCCACCAAACGCGGGGTAGTCTACCGAAATCCCTCCAGCCGTACAATTACAGCGCCACGATGGGCAGCATGGCGCGAAACGCCTCCCGGCTCAGTTCCGCCAACGCCCCGTTTCGCACACGCGCATCCCCGAAGGGGAGAAACCGGACAATTTTGAGGATCGAGCGCTCGGCAAGGACCGCGGCAATCTGAGCTTTTCGATCGTGGGTGATGGGCAGTGTAAAGCCTTCACCCCGCTTCCACTCCCAGAGGGTCGGCGCGAGCGACAACTCCAGCTGCCGTCCTGCGACCACATGGAACTGATCCACCAGACGCTTCTTGTATTGCCGCACCAAACTCCCCTCGAGAATCCAGGCCCATGCCACATGATGGCCCCACCAGACCAACGTGCGAAACGTGCGCTTCTCGCTCCCATGAAAATACTTCGGGCAATCAAGGTACTGGTAGGGGAAAGATTCCAAATGCTCGCCCTTCACGTGCTGGGTGCTTGTAAGATCGGATTCAGGCAAGTCCGGAAGCATGGTGCTCCCCAGTTCCTCCTTCAAAGCCACACGCGTCGCCTCCAATTGGGCACGAATCTTCTCGCTGATCTTCGCCTTTTTTTGGAAAAAGGCGGCGTCGGTCAGCAGTGCAGTTTCTTCGTCCGTAAAAGCCAATCCATCACCCATGGCCGGAGCCGTTCTCCTTCAAAGGCGGGCTGCCCGAGGTCAGAGTCGTGTGACCACCGCGTGCGAGCAGGTCATTTCTGATGCGTTTCGAACGCCGTGGTGACCACGGCGTAGTGGCGGCGGCATTCGGCGCAGCGAATAATGGCTAGGTCTTCGAACACATCCATCTCGCGTAACGACAGGGACGCCGGATGTGCTTCGATGCAGCTCGCCAGGAGCGCCTGCGGGTCAGGCCGTGCTTCGGACGCGTTCATGGACCGGATTGATTCTTCAGAAGCAGCCGCGGGTCCCAGGACAATCGACCCGATGGTGACGTAATGGGCAAATCGGCAAGAGCTACAGGCGAGGGCGAGTTGGTTGTCGGCAGTGATCCGTCTGACCGCAAGGCACAACGGATGGACTGACCAACATTGCTGGAGAAACGCCCCGCTGTGAAACACTTGGCCCATGGCGCACGGTCCTCACAGTTTCCAGAGCGCAAGCATGAGTATCGCGCCCACGGCATACGGAATCACGCAGGCGTAGAAAACGGCTGAGCGCGCCTGTTCGTTCGATCCCGTGGTTGCGGCCTGTTCCTTATAGACGAACTCATAGGAGAGGACGAGGAGGGTGAGCGTGAGCGCCAGCACTCGACTGGTTCTGGGCCAGGTGTATTGGCCGCTTACAAGAAAGTTGACGGTGAAGAATCCGCTCATGGCGAGAATGACCGGAGCCACGACGTAGCGGATCGCTTGCGCAAACATGAGATGCCAACGCGGACGAACCTGGAGAGGACTTGGCCGGGGATGCGAGGTCACGAGCCAACAGGGACGGCCGAATCGGCTTGAGGGGCAACAGATGGGCTGGTCTGGGCAGCGCGGCACGTCTTACAGACACGGGGCCGGGCCTTGAGGAACGAAACCTTTCCGCTCGCAAGACAGCTGTAATGCACAAACTCGTCACACACCGTACACCGAGACCAGCCGCCACGAAACATCGTTTTGTCGCGGTACAACCCCAGTTTGCAAACTTTGCAATGACGGGGCTCAATGGGGAGCAGCATGGGCTCCCAGTCGCCACCGGCTTTCCTGATGCTCATGGCACGGGAGTATAACGAGCCTGTCGGCTTAAAAACAAGGAGAGGAACGTCGCGACGGCTCTCTGCCAAGCGCAGCTCGCCGTTTGACTCCACATAGACCGTTTGTTACTCTCCGCCCGGGTTGAAATTTCCGCAGCAGGGACTGCCTTTTCCATGACTATCAAGGACTATCTGGAGCAGAAACGTCTTGAGGTGGACCGCTTCCTGGATGAAGTGACACCCTCGACGGCTACCCCACCGACCACCCTCCATGAAAGCATGCGGTATAGTCTCCTCGCCGGAGGCAAACGAGTCAGACCGATTTTGACCATCGCGGCCGCCGAAGCGCTCGGCACGTCCCCGCCCGGTCTGATGGCCGTCGCCTGTTCACTGGAACTCATTCACACGTATTCGCTTATTCACGATGACCTGCCCTCTATGGACAATGATGACTTCCGCCGGGGAAAGCCCACGAATCACAAGGTGTACGGAGAGGCCATGGCCATTCTGGCCGGTGATGCGCTCCTGACGATGGCCTTCGATCTGATCAGCCGTCCCGATCTGATGAAAGGCTGTGATCCTGTACGCCAGGTACGGATTCTCCAGGAATTAGCGTTCGGTTCCGGGAACTTGGGCATGGTCGGTGGACAGGTCTTCGATATTCAGGCCGAGAACAAGGACATTGATCTGACTGCCCTGCAGAACATTCATAAGCATAAGACCGGCATGCTGATCCGAGCCGCCGTACGCATGGGAGCCATCGTGGGCGGTGCAAACGATCGTCAACTGGACGACATGACAGGATATGCGGAAGACATCGGGCTCGCCTTTCAAATTGCCGACGACGTGCTGAACGTGACCGGAACGCGGGAGGAACTCGGGAAAAATCCCAACACGGACGCCGAACGCGGCAAGAAGACCTACCCGACCTTCTACGGAGTCGAAGGAGCCAAACGGCTGGCAGACCAGTGTGTCGATCGTGCCATTTCGCGTCTGACCTCCTTCGGCCCCTCCGCCGATCCGCTTCGCGAACTCGCCCGATACATCACTGCCCGGAAAAATTAACGTGAAGAGTGCTGGGCGACCATGAGGGCCCTCGTCACCGGCGCGACCGGCTTTGTCGGAGGTGCAGTGGCGCGCGCGCTGGTTCGGGGCGGTACGGATGTCCGCGTCCTCGCGCGTTCCAAGTCGGATGCCCAGAACCTGACAGGACTTTCCGTTGAACGGGTGGAAGGTGACCTCCTCGACCCTGCCTCCCTCAAAGCGGCGCTCTCAGGTTGTCAGCAGCTCTACCACATTGCCGCGCACTACGCCTTGTGGGCCAAGGATCCCGCCACCTTTTACGACGTCAATGTGACCGGTACCCGGAACGTGTTGACTGCCGCCCTCCAGGCCGGCATCGAGCGCACCGTGTACTGCAGTACGATTGGAGCGATCGGATTACCTGCCGGTGGCGGTCTGGGCACCGAAGACACACCGGTCTCGCTGGATCAGATGGCCGGCCACTACAAACGGTCCAAGTATCTGGCCGAACAGGAAGCGCTGAAATTCGCCAAGGACGGCCTGCCGATCGTGATCGTCAATCCCAGCGCTCCGGTGGGTGCAGGCGACGTGAAGCCCACGCCGACGGGTCAAGTCATCGTGGACTTCATGAAGGGCCGGATGCCGGCCTACATCGAAACCGGCATGAACATCGTCGACGTCGACGATGTGGCGACCGGTCATCTCCTCGCCATGAAGAAGGGCCGCCAGGGCGAGCGCTACATTCTCGGATGCAAGAATCTCATGCTGAAGGACGTCTTCGACATTCTCAGCGGGCTGACCGGCGTCAAGGCGCCCTCACTCCGGCTTCCGCGTTCGCTTGTGCTGCCCCTCGCCTATGTGAACCAGGGGATCGCTCACCTGACGGGGCGCCCGCCGCGCATTCCACTCGAAGGGGTCAGGATGGCCAAGTATCGAATGCATTATGATTGCAGCAAGGCGATCCGTGAACTCGGCATTCCACAGACGCCGCCTGAGGCCGCGCTTGAAAAGGCCGTGCGCTGGTTTCGTGTTCACGGCTACGCCTGAGCCGTGCTCAGGTAGCAAAGGGGATCGTGGAGTTTGTATAGTGAAGGGCGGATATGAAGGCGAAGCTGCTCGGCGTAGTCATCATCGTTATCGTAGTCGGCCTCGGCCTCTTCGGCTGGATGGGCTATCAATTGTTTACGACGGGGTTCAGTGCAAAAACGGAACCGCACGTCTTGGAAGTCATGATGGCACGGCAGATCCGGCATTTGGCCATTCCGATCGAAAAGCGCAATACGGCCAACCCGCTTCCGCTCAATGCTGAGCTGCTGAAGGACGCGCGCGCGCATTTTGCCGATCATTGCGCGGTCTGCCATGGCAACGACGGGAGCGGGCAGACTCCCATCGGCAAAAATGTCTATCCAAAGGCGCCTGACTTACGTCTGACCGATACACAGTCCATGTCGGACGGCGAATTGTTTTGGGTCATCCACAACGGCATTCGCTTTACGGCCATGCCGGCTTGGGGAAGCGGCGATCCGGAGAAGGATCTCGATAGCTGGAAGTTGGTCCATTTCATCCGTCATTTGCCGAGGGTTTCGCAGGAAGAATTGGATGAAATGAAAACGCTCAATCCGAAAACCGAGAAAGACCGTCAGGAAGAGGCGGCGTTCGATCAGTTTCTCCAGGGAGACGACGCAGCGGCCGCAAAGGCTGCGGAAGGCCATCATCACTAACATCTTATCTTCGTGTCTCGCAGATCCAGGAAGGAGCACCGGCAATGTTTCATCGATTGGTCCTGATCGCATTCTGTCTGACCCTGACTTCAACCGCCTTCGCCCATGGAACCGGCCAACATGTGCTGGGCACGGTGGTCGCCATCGACGCCACACACGTCGAGGTCAAAACCCAGAAGGGGGCAACTGTCGACGTCCAGATCAACAAGCAAACCCGCTTCAAGGAGAAGGACCGTCCCAAGAGCACCAACCTGCCCGAGGTGGGGGACCGGGTCGTGATTGAAGCGATCAAGGACGAGAAGACCCTGACCGCGACGGAAGTCCATTTCTCTTCGATCAAGAAACCGGCACCCCCGACACCGGCAGTGGCCCCGCAAACCCCGGCTTCGACGCCGGCCCACTAGGAGTGCTGTGCGCATCGTGCACTATTCACAAACCACACACGCGGCTCCGTTCGGCGGGGGCATTCACGCAGCGGCGGTGCGCCTCCTGATATCCGGGATTGCAGTCTTTCTGGCTGTCGCAACCATCCCCGGTCTCGAAGCCGACAGCTTCGGTGCAGGAGTCGCTGCAGTGCTCGTGCTCACCGTTTTGAATCTGCTGCTCCGGCCGATCTTGATGATCCTGACGTTGCCCTTGATCGTGTTGTCACTCGGGCTCTTTCTGGTCGTCCTCAACGCCTTGCTCCTCGAGCTCACGGCCTATGTGGTGAAAGGCTTCACAGTGACAGGCTTCTGGCCGGCCGTCGGGGGGGCGCTCGTCATCAGTATCGTCTCGAGCTTCCTCAATTTCTTGACGGGCGACTATCGGCAGGTTGAAATCCGTGCCGCAGAACCGCGACAGCCCAAGATCATCAATCCGCCCGAATGATGATTGCCTGCGCCATCGCTTCCACTGGACGCGCCCTGTCCCAAGGCCGCAGCGATCTTTTTCAACACTCTGACAGCGGCTTTTCGTTGAATTGCTGCGGATGCATTGCTACAATGCCGCATTCCTGCACGAACAACGTCTGAATGACACCGACGACTCAGCACAGTAAACCGCCCGGCGAAACCCAGCTTCAACGGACGCTCACCTCGGTCCTCAACGACCTGCCGGTGGACTCGGCAGTCGCGGCCGTGTTTCATCGTGAAAACGGTCCGCTTGTCGGCCATGCCGCCCGAGGGTTCAACCCCCGCGATGTGCAGGCCATCCTCCGTACGTTGTCCGCGCCGTCGCTTGTGGCGGGGGGCACGCAGGATCAGGACGGAAGCCGTACTATGCGCCTGCGCATGGTGACACCCGGTGCAAAATCTCTGTTGGGAGTTCCGCTTAAATACCGGAACCGGACGTACGGCTTCCTCGTCATTGGGCGCAAGGAAAGCGCGGCGTTTACGAAGAAAGAACGCGGCCTGATGGATCAGGCCAGCGACGAGGT
>DASVBB010000082.1:0-38506 GCA_036376045.1 Nitrospira sp. | reverse complement strand
GAGAAGGCCTTCCAACTCGCCCGCCAAGACTCCAATCAGTGCGGCAGCCACAAGTCCGAGATCGGGCCTGATGTCCCAGATCGCGACGTGCGGCAACAACGTGGTCTGGACCGGGACCAGGAACACGACCAGCCCGACGTACATGAAGAACTTTTTCATGGCTGTGCCTTGGCTCCTGCGTCCGGCCTGATCCCCGTCTCCGCCGATTGCCCCTGATGCGCTTGGATGACCAGGACCTCTTCCACGCGGTTCACATCCACCTCCGGCGCGAGTTCGGCGGTTTGGAACAGTGCGCCTTCCTCCCGATCGATCGTGGTAATCGTCCCGATCGCGAGCCCACGCGGAAATCCGCCGACCAGTCCTGACGTCACGACACGATCGCCTTCTTTCACTGCCGAAAGCATGGGAATGTACTTCAACCTGGCTCGGCCCTGCGGGACCCCCTCGACGATCCCTTCGTCCCGTGTACGCTGGATCAGCCCTGCGATGGCGTTATTCGGATCGGTGAGCAGCAGGACAACCGCCGTTGCGCCGGTCGTCTTGACAACGCGGCCGACGACACCGGCCGGGGTGATCACGCCCATGTCCTTTTGGATGCCGTCGCTTTCACCTTTGTTGAGAATGACGGACTTATACCGGTTGCTGGAGTCGCGGCCGATCACTTGAGCGGCCACCATCGCGGGTAACGCCTGTTCTTTGAACTGAAGGAGAGAGGTCAGTCGTTGCGTCGCCGCGGCGGCCTCACGCAATTGGTGGTTTTCTCCACGCAGCCAGTCCATTTCCTGTTTCAGGAGACGGTTTTCCTCCGCCACGTGTTGCAACGACACATATTGTTGCCACAGGGATGAAATCCCTTCATCGAGCGAGGAGACGGCTTCGAGCGGAAGGCGGACGAGCTGGCCCACCGGGCCGTCGAGATAATCCAGCAATCCCTGACTTTGTCCTGGAAAGAGCAGCAGCGCCGCCAGGAGGAGGGCAAACATTCCTAGCGCCAGACGTCTAGCACCGTGGGGAGAACGCACGTTGACCATCCACATGTGTCGGGATGGAACCGTTACCGGAAGGTGTTGGCCTGGGACATGACGGCGACCTTCGCCAGCAGATCCAACTCATCGAGGATCTTCCCGACTCCCAAGACCACGGAAGTCAACGGATCGTCCACGGTGATGATCGGCAGGTTCGTTTCTTCGCGGAACCGGGTATCCATGCCCTTCAGCAAGGATCCGCCTCCGGTGAGGACGATGCCGCGGTCGATGATGTCGCCCGCCAACTCGGGCGGGGTGTTTTCCAGAGCCACCTTGATCGCGTTAACGATCGTTCCGATCGGTTCCTGCAGCGCCTCTCTGATTTCCGCGTCGTCCACCACCAAGGTGCGGGGGATGCCGGAAATCAGGTCGCGCCCTTTAATCATCATGGTTTTACGCTCCTCGAACGGATAGGCAGAACCGATTTCGAACTTGATCCGTTCCGCCATATGCTCACCGATGAGGAGATTATATTTCTTCTTGATGTAATTCATGATGGCATCGTCCATCCGGTCGCCTGCCACCTTGACGGATTCGCTGTAGACAATGCCGCCCAGCGAGATCACCGCGATGTCGGTCGTCCCGCCTCCCACGTCCACCACCATGTTGCCCGACGGCTCGGTGATGGGAAGCCCGGCTCCGATCGCCGCCGCCACCGGCTCTTCAATGAGATACACCTCCCGGGCCCCGGCTAGTTCGGCCGAATCACGTACAGCGCGCTGTTCCACTTGCGTGATCCGCGACGGCACACCGATGATGATCCTCGGTCGGACGAAGGCACTGCGGTTATGCGCCTTCTGGATAAACCGCTTCAGCATCTGCTCGGCCATCTCGAAATCGGCAATGACCCCTTCCTTCATCGGTCGAACGGCCACGATGTTACCAGGGGTTCGCCCGAGCATCTTCTTCGCGTCGGCGCCGACGGCAAGCACCTTTTCAGTTTTCTTCTCGACGGCGACCACCGAGGGTTCGTTTAAGACGATCCCTTTCCCGTGCACGTACACCAGCGTGGTGGCAGTGCCGAGATCTATGGCGAGATCATTCGAGAACCAGCCGAAAATGTCGCTCGTAAAGCCCACGGTATCGCTCCCTCCTCAGCCGCGCGCTGCAAACCCACCGAACTACAGAGCCCCGATCTCCTGCCGTGTCCAGCTAATCTGGCACGGCCAACCGACCGGCATCCAGCACCTGTGTTCCCGCCAATTCATCACCCAAACGGCGGCCTTGTTCGTTGCCAATAATCAAGATCGCTTCAAAACCGACGATCGCTGCCCCTGCCAGCCAACCGACATAGGGGACGGCAAAGAGCAACAGGGCCGCCGCGAAAGGAATATTGCGAATGATGGATTCCCGAAATCCTGCCGGTTCACGGGTCTCTGGCAGCACCGTTTGAAGCCCGATGAGCCGCTTGCCGATACTTCGACCGCCTGCAAATCCGTCAGCGACGAATAGATATGCCACTCCTGCGAGAAACCCGACAGAGGCAATCACTTCCGCCGCCGCCGCGGCAAGAAACAGGTCGATCAGTTTGGCAATGAACCTATTCAGGACCGTCGCCTTGGGGTAGACCCCTATGCCCAATGGATGGATCCCAGCCTGTTCCGCCAAGGATCTCCTCGTAATTAGGGGCAAAGTATAACAAAGACGATGACCGAGCACAAACGAATCACCATTCTTCGACGTCGTGAATCAGCGAGGTCGGGAGTCCGTCAGCACTTGCCTTTGACAGCACCGCTGCCGTACAATCCGCATTCTTCACTCGAGACTGACGCCGTCTCCAATGATCAAAGTCCTCCGATTCGCCAATGAAAAATATCCGTGGTTCCTGGCCATCACGATGGGCTTTATCGCCATTAGCTTCATCGTCGGCATGGGATGGTGGGGCTTTGGCCAGGATTCAGGCTCCGCCGTGGCGACCGTCGGCGATCTTTCGGTTTCTTCAGACGAATTCAAGCGGGCCTACGAAAACACCTACCGGTTTTACAAGGAAAAAGTGCCGGGGGACTTCAAAGACGAAACGATTAAGCAATACGTCGTCGAGCAATTGATCGACAACCGCGTATGGCTCATCGCCGCGCACAACATGGGCCTGACGATCTCAGATGAGGATTTGCGCGAGTCGATCATTCAAATCCCCGAATTCCAGAAGAATGGCCGGTTCGATCCCGAGCACTACCAACGGTTGCTGGCCGCCAATCATCTGACCCCTTCGATGTTCGAAGCGGTACAGGCCAAAGAACTGCTGACGCTCAAGGCACGGATGACGGTGAGTGACGCCGTTGCGCTGACGCCCGCAGAACTTGCGGAGGCCCAAGCGCTCATGCTCAGGCAGCCGGACCCCGACCCTGCGAAAGCCGCAGCGGCGAAGGAACGGGCCATTCAGGATGTGTTGTTTCAAAAACAGCAACGGACGTTGGCAGCCTACGCTCAATCGCTCAAAGCCACCCTTCCAATCACCGTCAGGCGCGAGCTCCTCTAGCCGCCGACAGGCGGCGCAGCCCGGCCGGTCACGAACATCGCATCGCCATAACTGTAGAATCGATATCGTGTCCGCACGGCCTCGTCATACGCGTGTCTGAGCAAGTCGGTTCCGGCAAATGCGCCGACCAACATCAGAAGCGTCGTTTGCGGCAAATGAAAATTCGTCAACAGCGCCTCGACGATCTGAAAGCGGTACCCCGGCACAATAAACAGGCTGCTCTCGCCACGGTACAGACGCACACTGCCCGACCCGGTCGCCGCTGATTCAAGTGCCCGCACGACGGTGGTTCCCACCGCCACGATTTTTCCCTTTCGTTGCTTGGCCCGTTCGATGGCGTGCACGGTCTCCGGCCCGACGTCCACCCACTCCGGCTCCATGCGGTGCTCTTCAATACGGTCCACGGTGACAGGCTTGAAGGTTCCCACGCCGACATGCAGCGTCACCTTGGCCAACTCGATTCGCCGCTCGGCCAACCGATTCAGCAAATCCGGTGTGAAGTGAAGTCCCGCGGTGGGAGCGGCAATCGCGCCGTCTTCCTTGGCAAACACGGTTTGGTACCATTCGCGATCCGCGTCGGTCGGTGGCCGCTTGATATAGGGTGGCAAGGGCATGCGACCGTGCGTGTCAAACCATTCCGTGACCGGCAAAGTGCTTTCGATGCGGACCACCGTCCTGGCGCCTTCCCGTCCGAGAACGGTCAACCGGCTCTCGTCGTCGACACTGATCACCTGTCCGGAACGCCACGTGCCTTTCACCAACACTTCCCAGTCTCGCTCGGCCACGGCTCTGACAAACAAAATGTCCACCGATCGACCCGACGGCCTTCGTCCTGTCACCCGCGCCGGACGGACACGAGTGTCGTTCACCACCACGAGGTCGCCCGGGGACAGCACATCGGCCAGATCGGCGATCCGGCGATGGGTGATCGCGCCTGCTTCCGGATTGAGCACGAGCAGTCTCGCTTGCTCCCGTGGAAGCACCGGCTCCGTGGCGATGAGCGACGAATCAAAAGGAAAGTTGAAATCAGAGAGCTGCATCAGAGCGATGGGCTGCGGTTGCTGAACGCCATAGCGGCGACGGCTTACGAGGTCGGCGGGACCGGCTGTTTGGTCGTGGACATGTCCTGCAGTTCAGTGCCCGGATAGTAATACAACAAAATCGTCGAGAAGGGATATCCCAATTCCGCCAGTTCCTTCGCTCCCCATTGGCACATCCCGACGGCATGACCGGCTCCATAGCCCGACAGTACGATATCGTTCCCGACAGCGTCGATCGTGAATTGCGTGCTGGGCACGATGGAATACCCCACCGCCTTGCGGAGATCCTCACCACGCAAAATCAACTCTCCCTCGGAGTGGACCACCCGTAGTTTGGCCACACGGCCGCCCCGGCTGAACGAGAGCGGTTCCATAGACGAGATCGCCCCAACGGCAAATCCCTGTTGACGCAGGCTTTGTTCCAGCTTGTCCAGCCGAAAGGATGCTCTCCAGTGGTAATAGGGTGATTCCAGATCGAACGGACATTCGACCCCTTTGAGATAAGGATAATCTTTTGACCAGACATTGAGGGCATCTTCCGTCAATCCCGCCGCGGTGGAGGAAAATGCGGCGTAGATCGGCGCGTTCTGATAGGTGAGCACGAGCCCGCGCGTTTCGTCGACGGCGCGAGACACCGCCGCGTCGACGCCATTTTTCCCTTTGTACACTTGATCCTGTACCGTCGCCACCACGTCATAGTCACGTGCAGCGCTCAACATTTGCTGATAGAGCGCATAGGTGCGGGCTGCCACCGCCTGCGCCTTGAGCATCTCCGGATGCCAGGACGTATTGACTTCGCCAGGGACGACCCCTTTGACGTATTCTTCCAAGTCTGCCTGGTTGATGACGAGGAACCCTTTCCCCTTCCGCACAATATGCACCAAGCCGGTAACCGGAACGGCGAAGCGTTGATCGACCGAGGCTCCGGGCACCTTGTCATTCGGTTTGATCAGGATCAGCGTAAGCCCCTGCTCGCCTGCCCTCATGGTCAGGCGTTCATGGGGCATTCGGACTCCGTTGACCAGAAACCCTTTGCCATGCGTCGTAATGTGGGCATTCGAACGGATCGCGCGTCCGTGGCGGCTCGCATCGGTCAGCCAGACGGCACCCTCGGCTTGCACGTCCAGCTTAGCCACGTCGGCGGACAGTAGGACGCGGATGGATTGCGCTGCCTCTGCGGTAGGCAGTCCCACCGCGAAGAAGATCCAGGCCGCGATGGCGACCACAATCCGGCAGATCGATGGATTCAGCGTCGGAAGATCCATGATATGACATAGAATACCAGACTGAGCAGCACGCTCAGGAGCACGCTGGTACCCAGGGGAAAAAACAGGTTGAAATTGTCCCGTTTGATGGAAATATCGCCCGGCAGCTTCCCTACCCAGTCGAAGGGATGGTGTATGCCGGGGATCCGATCGACGAGCAGGAGCACACCTCCCAACACCGCGATCGCCAACCCGATGCCGATGAGGAGTTTGCCGAGACTGCCATACTCGATCATCAGCCTTTGACCAGGCATTCGGCGATCTGCACGGCATTGAGTGCCGCCCCCTTGCGGAGATTGTCGGACACGACCCACAGGTTCAGCCCGTTAGCGACCGAGGGGTCCTGCCTGATCCGCCCGATATACACCTCGTCCTTGCCGGTCGCATCCAGTGGCATGGGATAGAGTTTCCTTGTCGGATCATCGTACACGATCACCCCGGGCATTGCGGCCAGGGCGGCTCGCGCCTCGTTGGGCTTCAATGCGGCGTCCAACTCGACATTGATGGCCTCGGAGTGGCACCGCAGGACCGGCACGCGGACCGTCGTGGCCGTCACCCGAAGCGCCGGAGATCCGAGAATCTTCCTCGTCTCGTTGGCGATCTTGACTTCCTCCGAACAGTCGCCCTCGTCATTGAAGGAGCCAATGTGGGGCAGAAGGTTGAAGGCAATCTGATAGGGATAGACCGTGGCCTTCGCCTCCCGAAAAGCCATCAGGTCCTTGGTCTGAGTCACCAATTCGTCCATGGCCGCCGCACCGGTGCCCGATACGGATTGAAACGTCGTCACGATCACGCGCTTGACACCGACGATATCCTGTAATGGCTTGAGGGCCATGACCAATGGGGTCGTCGTGCAGTTCGGGATCGAGACAATCCCACGAGGCATCGAGCCGAGCGCCTGGGCATTCACCTCAGGGACGACCAGCGGCACGTTGGCTTCCATGCGAAAGACGCCGCTGTCATCGATGACGATCACCCCGGACTTCCCCAACCGCTCGCCGTATTCACGGCTAATGGCATCGGTCGCCGAAATGAGCGCAATATCAACGCCGGCAAAGGATGATTCCGGCGTCAGTTCTTCGACCGTCCATTCCTTGTCCTGGCACGTGAACACTTCTCCAGCAGAACGCTTCGACGCGAACAGCCGGAGGCCGGCAAGGGGGAATTTTCGCTCATCAAGGATTTCGAGCGTCTCTTTTCCCACGGCGCCGGTCGCGCCGAGGATAGCGATGACATAGGATGATTTCTTCTTCAGCATGACACCCTGCTTGCTACAACGTGGATCTGGCGTCCACTTAGAAAGTGACTTCGCGGATGCGATGATTGAATGTGTCCGCGACCAGAAGATGTGCGTCGCGATCAACAACGATGCCGAACGGGTAGCTCAAACCGGCCTCCAATGCCGGTCCGCCGTCTCCCTTGTCGCTAGGCTCGCCGATGCCGGCGATGCGTTCGATCCGACCGGTCGATCGCTCCCAGCGGCGCACCAGGTGATTGTCCGAATCGGTAACCACCACGTTACCGTCGGAATCGACCGCAATCCCCGAGGGACGCGAGAGACTGGCTGATGAGGCTTCCACGGGGCCTTGATAGCGATATTCTCCGCCGTCGCCGACAACCGTCGTGATGATGCCGGTGATAGGATGGATGGCACGAATCCGTCCGTTGAATGTATCGGCGATGTAGAGCGTGCCGTCCATGCCGACTGCCAGGCCGCTGGGTCCGGCAAGGGAAGCCTCGGTGGCCGGTATACCGTCTCCATTATATGCGGACAACCCGGTCCCGGCTACGGACTGGATGATCCCGGTGCCCAGATTGATCATGCGAACCCGATTGTTGCTCTGATCTGCAATGTACAACCGGGGGCCGTACACTCCCAGAGCCGCCGGTTCATTGAGCCCCGCCTTGATCGAAGGGCCTCCATCCCCGCCGAATCTCGGATGCCCCATGCCTGCGATCGTCGAGATCAGGCCTGTCACGGCATCGACGCGCCGGACGCGGTGGTTCATGGTATCGGCGATATACAGGTGCCCGTCCGCGTCGACGGCAATCGCGCTTGGAAAGTTCAGTAGCGCGCAACGCGCCGGCTCCCCGTCACCTCCGAAACGTTTGGCCGGGCCCGCGCCATTCACCACGTAACGCACTGTCCCGCTGAGATCGGCCTGTTGCGCAAACGCACGCTCAGTCGTCACGGTTCCTTCACTGAAGGGGTCATCGTCAGTGGTCGCACGCGCCGGCTCGGCATCCGGTCCTTGAGACCCCGGCTTATTCGAGCCACCGGCCACCGTGGTGATGAGTCCGCTAATCCGATCGACCTTGCGGATGACATGATTTTCCGAATCCGCGATGAGCAGATTGCCGTGCCCGTCAATGATGATGGCTTTCGGTTCATTCAGACAGGCGGCAACCGCAGGCCCTTGGTCTCCGGAGAAACCGGCTGTCCCGTGGCCGGCCACCGTCCTGATTGTCCCGATACGAGCGTCGATGTTCATGAGCTCATCCTAGACTTCGCACGATGGCATCACCCATTTCGGTGGTCCCGACGACGCGCATGCCGGGGCTCTGAATATCCTTGGTCCGATACCCGAGATCCAACGTGTTGACGATCGCCCGCTCGATCAATTCCGCTTCCTTCTCCAGTTTGAAGGCGAAAGACAGCATCATGGCCGCCGACGCAATGGTCGCAATCGGGTTGGCGATATTCTTGCCGGCGATGTCAGGTGCGCTTCCATGAATCGGTTCAAACAGTCCTACCTGGGCGCCCAAGCTGGCAGACGGCAGCATGCCGATCGAGCCGGTGAGCATCGCGGCTTCATCGCTGAGAATATCGCCGAACATGTTGTTGCACAGCATGACGTCAAATTGACGCGGGTTCCGCACGAGCTGCATGGCCGCGTTGTCAACATAGATGTGCCCCAACTCCACGTCGGGGTAGTCCTTGTGGACGGCGGTCACAACGCGACGCCACAGTTCCGAGGATTCCAGGACATTGGCCTTGTCCACCGACATCACTTTCTTGCGGCGTTTGCGGGCGGCTTCGAAGGCGACAATGGCAATTCGCCGGATCTCTTCGGTCGTGTACACCTCGGTATTGGTGCCCCGCTCGCTGCCATTCGGGAGCTTTTCGATGCCTTTAGGTTTGCCGAAATAGATGCCACCGGTCAGTTCGCGGACGACCAGGATATCGATGCCGTCGACAACTTCTTTCTTGAGGGTCGAAGCATCGGCCAGATTGGGATACAGTTTGGCTGGCCGCAGATTGGCATAGAGTCCGAGGGCTTCGCGGATCCCGAGCAATGCCCGCTCGGGTCTCAAACTGTACTCCAAACCCTCCCACTTGGGACCGCCCACCGCGCCCAGAAGCACGGCATCGCTTTGCTTGGCTAAGCTCAGGGTGTCCTGAGGGAGCGGCACCCCGACCTTGTCGATGGCTTGCCCGCCGATGTCACCGGCCGTAAAGTCGAATGCATGCCCGCACTTTTCAGCGACAGCTTTCAGGACTTTGACCGCTTCGGGTACGATCTCGCGACCCACACCATCGCCCGCCAAGACTGCAATTCTTGCCTTCACGTTCTCAGCCTCCCTTTCATCACCACCCCGGCGTCATTCCAGAATGCGTTCCTGCTCCGCCTTCCAAGCCGGATCCACGAGACAGAGAAATTCGATGTCCTGAGTACCGGTGTTTTCCAATGATTGCCTCCCTCCCGGCGGCACGTACACGGTCGTACCGGCTTCCACGGTGGTGACCTCGTCGTCAATCATGAACCGACCCTGCCCGGCGATAAAGTAATAGACCTCGGACGACTCCAGGACATGCCACTTCGAGCGCTGGCCGGGCCCCAGACTCCCATGAGCGAGGCTGTATCCCAGTTTTAGCGGGTGCTTCGCTGGATGAAGGACTTCCCTGAGCCGTGTGTGGTCGCCTGCGAGGAACTCGGGCCGCTCGGATGGTCTGACCTTGAACACTGAGGTATTCCCCTCGGCCACAGGACAGCGCAAACGAAGAGGGCACTGTACCGTGTGGAGCTTCCTCAGATCAAGTTGACCTTCTGCTCCCCTTGCGCCTGTTTAGCCGCCAGATAGGCCAGTTTGTTGAGAGCGTTCAAGTACGCGCGCGCCGAAGCGGTGATGATGTCGGTATCCGCTCCATGACCGGAAACGGTGCGCCCATCTTCCTGGACGCGGACCGAGACCTCGCCCTGCGCGTCCGTTCCGCCGGTAATGGCCTTGACGACGTACATGAGTAACTTGCTCTTGGTTTGGGTAATCGAGGCAATCGTTCGATAGACCGCATCGACCGGCCCGTCGCCGGTTCCTGTCTGACTGATGGCCTTCCCGTCGATCTCCAACTCGACGGTGGCCGTCGGCACCTGGTCGGTCCCGCTCTTCACGCTGAAGGACTTGAGCGTGAGCCGATCGGCCATCTTGGCCAGTTCTTCCGAGACGATCACTTCGAGATCCTCTTCATAGATCTCCTTCTTGTGATCGGCGAGTTTCTTGAATCGTTCGAAGGCGTGATTGACTTCCTCGTCGGTCAGCTTGTAGCCCAGCTCTTCGAGCCGCTGCCGGAACGCATGGCGTCCTGAAAGTTTCCCCATCACCATCTTGCTTTCCACCAATCCGATCGACTCCGGCCGCATGATTTCATAGGTGGTTTTGTCCTTCAGCAGACCGTCCTGATGAATGCCGGACGTATGGGCAAACGCGTTGGCTCCCACGATAGCCTTGTTCGGCTGCACCACCATGCCGGTGATCTTGCTGACCAACCGACTCGTCTTGGAGATTTCTTCAGTGTGGATGTTGGTGTCGGCCTGGTAGAGGTCCTTTCGGGTCCGCAAGCCCATGGCGATTTCTTCCAGTGAAGTGTTGCCGGCCCGTTCGCCGATCCCGTTGATGGTGCACTCGACCTGACCGGCCCCCTCTATGACGGCGGAGAGGCTGTTGGCTACCGCCAATCCGAGGTCGTTGTGACAGTGCACGGAGATGACCGCCTTGCTGCTGTTCGGCACCCGCTCACGGATGCCCCTGATGAGCTTGCCGAACTCCTGCGGAATCGAGTATCCGACGGTATCCGGAATGTTCACCGTGCCGGCGCCGGCGCTGATCACCGCCTCAATCACTTCGTAGAGATAGTCAGGGTCCGAACGGCTGGCATCCATCGGTGAAAATTCGACATCCTCCACGTATCCTCTTGCCCGCTCCACCATCTCCACGGCGCGCTTCTTGGCTTCCTCGCGCGTCATTCGGAATTGGTGTTTCAAATGGATATCGGAAGTCGACAGAAATGTGTGAATGCGAATTTTGGGCGCGCCTTTCAAGGCCTCCCAGGCCCGATCGATATCCTCAGGACGCGCGCGGGCGAGGCTGCAAATCGTCGGACCTTCGACTTCCTGGGCAATACGCCGGACGGCTTCGAAATCCCCTGGCGAGCTGTAGGCAAATCCGGCCTCGATGATGTCGACGCCGAGTCGCGCCAGCTGCTTGGCCACCATCACCTTCTCCTCCACGTTCATGCTCGCGCCAGGGGATTGCTCCCCGTCCCGCAACGTCGTATCGAAAATCCTGATCAAGCGCGTCATCGCGTCACCTCTTCTGTTCTTTCAGGCCGATGAAAATAGTTTTCGGCTTCGTGCTCGTCACGCTTAACGGCTCGACGTACCAGAAAATGTGCGCCTCGCCATTTCGCGGACTGCGGCCTTGCAGAAAATCCATTTTGATCGACCTCGATTAGAATGTCCCCTTCAAAAAAGCAAAAGCCTTCATCCCCGTCTGCGGTCAGGGACGAAGGCTTGACGCGCTTCGTGGTACCACCCTGTTTCGGTGTTGAACGACCGTTGGGCCATCCCCCACCCTTCATTCGGCCCGTCACGTGGGCAAGGCGGAATCCATTACTCTGGTTTCATGGATTCTGCTCGGAGGCGAGTTCGACAGGACTTAGGTTGGCTCGCACCACCCGCCAACTCTCTTCAGCATGTTGAAAGGCTCAACGTGCTGTTTTTCTAAATCGTTGCCTACTACTCCTCGTCGTCGCCGCTAGAACTTCGGTTCGCTGATCGGCTGTTCCCTCTTCGGTTTGCCGGCCAATTTACCCAACATACTTATAACACGCTCGACCGGCCCCAACAGTGCATAGCCAGCAAACATGACAAATAGCATAACTTCGGGCCAGGCGGCTACTAGTACCAGAGCAAGAATGCCCCACACCAGGTACGTGATATGTTGTCGGCCACGGAATTTCAGATCCTTGAAGCTCCGGTATTTAATCGTGCTGACCATCAAGAACGAGAGCAGAAGGGTGATGACCAGCACGGCCATCGGTTTGACTTCGGCCCCTATCCGAACGATGTAGTGGTCGAAAATGACCAGAGAGGCAACAACCCCAGCAGCTGCTGGAATCGCCAGGCCGGTAAAATATTTGCCGTCCGACAGGGTCGCGGTCGCATTGAACCGGGCCAGCCTCACCGCTCCCATCGCCACGTAGGCAAACATCACGGCAATGCCAAACGTACCTTGTCCGCTCAACGCCCAGGAGTAGAGAAGAAGACCTGGCGCGACGCCGAACGATACGACATCAGACAACGAGTCATACTCCAGGCCAAAGTGGCTCGTACTGTTTGTCAATCTGGCAGACTTCCCATCGAGGACGTCGAAGACCATCGCCACCAGAATGGCGACTGCCGCCGCCATATAATTGGCGTTGAAGACGGACAGGATCGAAAACACGCCGCAAAAGAGGTTGCCGGTCGTAAACAAATTCGGGATGAGATGCATCGCCGCCTTGTGCCGCTTGCCGCCCTTCGCGAAGGATTGTCTGAGTGCTGTGCTTTTCATGGTAATACTCCAAGAATGCTCTCTCCGCCCTTCACTCGGTCACCAACGGCGACCTTGATCGCCGTGTCGAGCGGAAGATACGTGTCCATCCGAGATCCGAATCTGATCAGCCCATAGCGCTCACCACGCACGGCCCGGTCCTTGGGGTTCACCCACCAGACGATCCGTCTGGCGATCAATCCTGCTACTTGGACGCAAAGGACCTTGGCTCCCTTCGCCGTCTTGATCATCACAGCGTTCTGCTCGTTTTTCAACGTCGCCTGCGGTTTGCTGGCTACCAAGAACAACCCGGGTTGATATTGCACATCCTCGATGATGCCCTCGCAGGGGATCCGGTTGATATGCACGTCAAAGACATTGAGAAAAATCGAGATCCGAACCGCACGCTCCTTCAGATAGCGGGGTTCGAAATCCTGCTCCACCGCAAGGACCTTACCATCCCCCGGCGACACCACGAGTCCGGGTCCTTGGGGAATCACTCGCGGAGGATTGCGGAAGAACCAGGACACGAAAACCGTCAGGATGGCCGCCGCAATTGCGACGGGAACCCATCCTAACCACCCTGTGATCAGTGTAATGCCGGCGGTCACGCCAATGAAGGGAAATCCTTCTTTGGCAAAGGGAACGCCAACTGCACGATCCGCCACGTCTTTGTTCTCAGCGGCCGGCGATCAACCGAATTCCGCGGGCGCTGTCCACGGCTGACGGCGGATCGCCGGTCCCTGCTCCCTAGTTCTTATTTTTGTCGACCAGCTGGTCCTTCTTCAGCCAGGGCATCATGGCACGAAGCTTGGCTCCAACGGCCTCGATCGGATGCGCTTCACCCTTGGCCAGCAGGGCATTGTAAACCGGACGGTTGGCTTGATTCTCCAGCACCCATTCCTTGGCAAACTGGCCCCGCTGGATTTCGGCGAGAATCCTCTTCATTTCCTGTTTCGTCTCTTCCGTCACCACGCGCGGGCCTCTCGTGACATCGCCGTACTTGGCCGTGGTGCTGATGGAGTAGCGCATGTTCGCAATTCCGCCCTGATAAATCAGATCCACAATCAGCTTCACTTCGTGAAGACATTCAAAATAAGCCATTTCTGGCGAATATCCCGCCTCGACAAGCGTCTCATAGCCAGCCTGAATCAAGGAGGTGAGCCCTCCGCACAGCACCGCCTGCTCCCCGAAGAGATCGGTCTCGGTCTCCTCGCGGAAATTCGTTTCGATGACGCCTGCGCGGCCGCCGCCGATGGCGCTGGCATAGGCCAGACCCACCTGCTTGGTCGTGCCGCTCGGATCCTGATGCACGGCCAGGAGACAAGGCACGCCGCTTCCCTTCGTATACTCTGATCGTACCAAGTGACCGGGCCCCTTGGGCGCGACCATGAAGACATTCACTGTTGCGGGCGGAACGATCTGCCCGAAATGGATGTTGAACCCATGTCCGAAGGCCAGATAAGCCCCTGCCTTCAAATTGGGCGCGATCTCCTGCCGGTAGATCGCAGCCTGCGCTTCGTCAGGCGCAAGGATCATGATGACATCCGAGCCCTTGACGGCATCGGCAACGGGCATCACCTTCAGCCCGCTCTGCTCGGCCTTCCGCCAGGAGGCGCCCTCTCGCAGACCGATCACGACCGAGACACCGCTCTCTTTGAGATTGAGGGCATGCGCATGTCCTTGGCTGCCATACCCGATGACTGCCACTTTCCTGCTCGTGATCTGCTGAAGATCGGCATCCTTGTCGTAGTAAATTTTCATCATGAACTCCCGGGTCGCAGAGGTTGATACAGTATCCTGGCGGACAATCGAACGGAGCGCGCGCTACTCGCGGGCGACTTTCTTGGGCTGTGTCGACGTGGAGCGGAGCGGTTCGCGCGCAACGGCCACGCGGCCCGTCCTCGTCAACTCTTTGATGCCCAGCGGTTGCAGCAAATTGATGATGGCTTCGATTTTCTTCGGATCCCCTGTCACTTCTATCGTATACGTCGCCGGCGTCGAGTCAATCACATTGGCGCGGAAAATATCGGCAATGCGCAAGGCTTCGGCGCGATCCTCCTGCCGTGTATGGACTTTAATCAGCGCCGTCTCACGGGAGACGAAATCGCTTTCATTCAAATCCACCACCTTGATGACATCGATCAATTTGTTCAATTGCTTGACGATCTGTTCGACGATCCGTTCGTCCCCGGAGGTGACAATCGTCATCTGGGACATGGACGGATCGAGCGTCGGCGCCACAGACAGACTTTCGATGTTGAAGCCCCGCCCGCTGAACAGCCCTGCGATGCGCGAGAGCACACCGAACTTGTTTTCGACTGTGACCAGAATAATATGTTCCATGTTAGGCTGTGAGAATCGTGTCTTTGTCCTGTGGAGCGGACTTGGCGGCACCGCTCATCTTTTGTTTCAGCTCCGGCGGATCCTCCAGGATCATTTCGTGATTACATCCCCCCGCGGGAATCATCGGATACACGTTCTCGAAGGGATGTGTCGGGACATCGACGATCACCGGTCCCTTGGCCGCAATGGCCTCCTTGAGCACGCCGTCAAGATCGCCGACCTTGCCTGCGCGTAGACCGACCGCCCCGTAGGCTTCGGCCAGTTTCACGAAATCCGGGGTCGTATCCAGATAGCTGGAGGCGTAGCGCCCTTCATAAAACAGGTCCTGCCATTGCCGGACCATGCCGTGAAACCGATTGTTCAAAACGATGATTTTCACGGGAAGCTTATGCACGACTGCGGTCGCCATCTCCTGCATGTTCATCTGCACGCTGCCGTCACCGGCAATACAGAGCACGAGCCGGCCTGGAAAGGCCGCCTGTGCCCCCATCGCCGCCGGAAAACCGAATCCCATGGTGCCCAGCCCTCCGGAGGTCAAAAAGCGGTTCGGCTTGGCCATCTTGAAGTATTGCGCCGCCCACATCTGGTGCTGGCCGACGTCCGTGGAGACGATCGGATCCAGATCCTTGGTCAATTCGTACAGGCATTTGATGACTTGTTGTGGCTTGATCGGCCCTTCGGCCTCCTGCTGGTAGGTCAGAGGATGTCCCTGCTCCCATTCGCGAATCTGATCCCACCAGGCTTTCCGGAGTTCCTTTTGTTCCCCGTTGACGGTCGCCCGAAGGATTTGATTCAGCTCGCGCAACACAGCCTTGCAGTCTCCCACAATGGGAATGTCCACATGGATGTTTTTTCTAATCGAGGTCGGATCGATGTCGATGTGAATAATCTTGGCGTACGGACAGAATTCCGACACCTTGCCGGTCACACGGTCGTCGAACCGGGCGCCGATCGCGACCACCAGGTCGGAATAATGCACCGCCATGTTGGCTTGATAAGTCCCGTGCATGCCCATCATGCCAAGCGACAAGGGATGCTCCCCAGGAAAGGCGCCGAGCCCCATAAGCGTCATGTCGACGGGAATCTGGGTGAGTTCCGCCAGCTCGATGAGCTCCTTCGACGCGCCGGAGAAAATGACCCCGCCGCCGACGTACAGAATCGGCTTTTTGGCCTTCATAATGGCTTCAGCCGCTTGCTTGATCTGCCACTTATTGCCTTCGTACGTGGGGTTGTAGCCACGGATTGACACAGAATTGGGATAGTTGAATTCCGCCTTGTCCATCGACACGTCTTTGGGAATGTCCACCAGCACCGGCCCCGGACGGCCGGTGGTCGCGATGTAGAAGGCTTCCTTGATCGTCGACGCGAGCTCATTCACATCTTTCACGAGGAAATTGTACTTGGTGCAAGGACGGCTCAAACCCACGTTGTCTGCTTCCTGGAACGCGTCGTTGCCGATCAGGCTCGTCGGGACCTGTCCGCTGAAGCAGACCAGGGGGACGGAGTCCATATAGGCGTCGGCCAGGGCGGTAATGACGTTCGTCATACCCGGGCCAGAAGTCACCAAACACACCCCGGCCTTACCCGTGGCTTTGGCATAGCCCTCTGCCATGTGACCCGCCCCCTGCTCGTGACGGGTCAACACCACCTCGATGTCCTTCTGTTGGTGAAGCATGTCGAAAATTTTGAGCACAACGCCCCCGGGTAGCGCAAAGAGCGTTTTCACGCCCTCACGCTTGAGGCATTCGATAAATATTTCAGCCCCTGTCAGCTTCATCCTGAGCCTCCTCTCCCGCTCCGCGAACGTCCGCGGATGGAGACACCCCTACCGTGCGGCCGTTGGTGGTGACACCATTACCACTGAATCGTTCAGAAATATCTATAAAATCAATGAGAAAGATCAGAGATCCTAGCATCACGTTCGGGCCAGGTCAATAGGATGGTCGCGGTGTAGGGCTCACCCATCCCGAGCAGAATTACTCAATGGTGAACGCGCGGATGAAGGGCGCGGTGAAGAAGACCTATAAGCCGGATTCTGTTTCCTCGAGAATATGCTTCTCGAGGATGGTGATCATTTCTCTGGGATCCGAGTTGCCTCGGACCTCAAGCGACCTACCCGAAGACCTCGGCCGGGCCAGCCGGTCGCCGCATCCCTAAAGACGCGGCAGTTGTCTTCCTATTTGGCCTTGCATCGAGCGACGCTTACCGTGCCGGTGATGTTGCCATCCCCGCGGTGGGCTCTTACCCCGCCGTTTCACCCTTGCCTGATCCTCTGCGACTCGATTGGGATCCCGTCGCTTCGGCCATCGGCGGTCTGTTCTCTGTGGTGCAGGTGTCGGATTGCTCCGCCTGGGCGTTACCCAGCGCTCTGCCCGTGAAGTCCGGACTTTCCTCTCGTCGTAAGACGAGCGATCACCCGGTCCTCTCCCTCGCGCGAGGCCCAGTATAGAAAACGGACGCGCTGGATGCAACAAGCCGAACGATTAGCGGCGGAAGAGGCTAGCGGCCGATGGGCGGCAAATCACCGGCTGGAACGGATGGTTTAGCCTGATAGATCGCCATCGCTTCAGGCATCCATTGCTTCAATTGTTCGATACGTGTTTCGTTGCTCGGGTGGGTCGACAAGAACTCCGCCGGTGCGCCTCCCCCTGACATGTGCGCCATTCGCTCCCACAGCGCCACTGATTCTCGCGGGTCGTAGCCCGCATCGGCAGCCAGGAGAATACCGATGTAATCCGCCTCCGATTCATGTTTTCGACTGAAGGGCAGCAACATTCCAACCTGAGCCCCCGCTCCCAACGCCGCCATCGTTGCCTGTCCCAGCGCGGCGTTGCCGCTCCCGATGCCGGCCGCCGCACCCAGCCCCTGCACCACGATGCTTGTCGCCTGCCCCTGACTCATACGCTCGGCCCCATGTCGCGCCAACGCATGAACGACCTCATGTCCCAGAACGGCAGCCAATCCGGCTTCCGTCTTCGCCATCGGGAAAATGCCGGTATAGACGGCGATCTTGCCTCCGGGAAGCGCAAATGCGTTGGCGGTCTTATCATCCTTAAATACCGTCACTTCCCACTGAAATTGCTGGGCCATCTCCGCGTACTTGGACCGCTTCGCCGCTTCAATGATGCGGGCGGCCACTCGTTTGACCGGTTCGATCTCGCGCGGATCCTGCGACGGTTTCATCTTGGGATCACTTTTCACCTGATCGTACGCCTGGGCTCCCATTTTCATTTCATCGGACACGGAGGTCATGAGGAACTGAGACCGTCCCGTATACGGATTCGTCTCGCAGCCGCTGAGGAGGACGAGTGGCGAAAGAAGCAATCCCAACAGCATCACCTTATGAACTCTCACGTAGACTGCGTACATCACATTCTTCCGGCAACTCATATCCGCCTCGTCCGGTTTGACCGACATGGAATGCTCTGGTACATTACCGCGCCTCAACGGCATTTTCTACTGGGAGCGGCAAGCCCCAACCATCCGCTACTGGTCACGTCACCCACGAATGTCCTCAGCTTCCATTGAACGTATCGGAATCGATGAGTCGGGCAAGGGCGACTATTTTGGCCCGCTCGTCATCGCCGCCGTATTCGTCGATGCGACGACCCAAGATGAGCTGGCCCTGATGGCTGTGCGGGACAGCAAGAAAATCTCAGACGGTCGTATTCTTGAACTCGCACCGGACATCAAGACCATCTGTCCACACAGCGTCATCGTCATCGGCCCGCAGAAATACAACGAGCTCTATCTCAAGATCAGAAATTTGAACAGGCTGCTGGCATGGGGACATGCCAAGGCGCTTGAAACTCTGCTGGAACGGGTTTCCTGTGCCCGGGCCATCTCGGATCAATTCGGCGATGAACGGTTGATCCTCAACGCGCTTCAGGAGAAAGGGCGGAAAATCGTGCTGGAGCAGCGGACAAAGGCGGAGTCCGACCTCGCTGTTGCTGCGGCGTCCATTCTCGCAAGAGCCGAGTTTCTTCTGCGGCTCAAACGCCTGTCGGATGAGGTGGGCACGACACTTCCGAAGGGAGCCTCGCCCGCGGTCGAGCTCGCCGGCAGGATGGTCGTGAAAAAGCACGGAGAGCAGCGATTGGGCACAGTCGCAAAGCTCCATTTCAAGACGACAAAGGCCGTCCTCGGAACCTCACCAGAATCCCTATGATCGTTGTCAACCAGGAACGGGGAAGACGGGGCGTTAGACCGATTCTTCCACTTCGAGATCGGATGTCTTGGACTGATTGGGCGGCCGTTGATCGAGCTGGGCGTCGTCCCAGTAGAGCATGCGGTGACAGTATGGACAGGTATGAAGATCCTGCGAGCGCTTGACTTCGGCCACCAGCTGCGGGGGAATCTGCAATCGACACCCCGCGCATATGCCTCCCTTGATCGCCGCGAGCGGCTGGTCTTTTCTGGAAGCTTTGAGTTTTGTGTAGCGGGCCAAGAGCGCCGGATCCACTTTTTTCGAACGGTCCTGTTGCTGTAATTCCAACTCAGCCAACTCCGTGGAGAGCCGGCCGTCGAGTTCGTCGAGTACGTGTTTCTCTTTGGTAAAGGCTTCCTCGGCAGTTCGAACTTTCTCCTGCACCTCCTTCACCGCCTGCTGCAGCTGTTCGATTTTCTCCATGCAGGCCAGGACCTTGTCTTCGATTTCTGACTTCTTTTTGTTCGCCATCTGCAATTCAAAGAGATGGGCCTGATATTCCTTGTTGGTTTTGAGCTCGGACAACCGGGCACGCATCTTGTCGGTGTGAGCGTCCTGGGCCTCGACGTCCTTTTCGTGAGCGCGCCGTTCCTTGACGGAGGCCTCCACTGTGGCGTTCGTTTCCTGCAAAGACTGCTTTGCCTCGCGCAATGGCGTTTCAACGGCGTGGAGACGTTCCGGGATCTTTCGCCGCTGGTCGGTGATCTCCATGATGCGAAGATCAAGTTTCTGCAGTTCGATGAGCGGAGATAGGTTCTGGTTCAATGCACTCCCATACCTGAAATCGAAGGAAGGATTCGGGATTCCGTTGCCGGTCCATTGGTGGGCCCACTAGGACTCGAACCTAGGACCAGCTGATTATGAGTCAGCCGCTCTAACCACCTGAGCTATGGGCCCCCGAACGGAACCGCTCAGCCGCCGGTCAGATTTCGATCGAGACGGACGATCAACCTGCGAGCGCTTCAGCATGTCACGCCCAGCCGCTGACTCTCGACGGATCCGATTCTAGGCCTGAGCGTGAGACAGAGTCAAATCGTCCCGCTCAATCTGACTTACAGACTTTCGACAAAACTCCGGAGCTTCTTGCTCCGGCTCGGATGACGCAGCTTCCGCAAGGCCTTCGCTTCGATTTGTCGAATACGTTCGCGAGTGACCTCGAAGTCCTGTCCGACTTCCTCAAGGGTGTGATCGGTGGCTTCGCCGATGCCGAAACGTTTCCGCAGTACCTTTTCTTCCCTCGGCGTCAACGTCTCCAGCGCGCTGTTAATCTGCCGCTGCAAATCGTACCGGATGGCTGCTTCCAACGGGGAAATGGCTTTCTTGTCCTCAATGAAGTCGCCCAGGTGACTGTCTTCCTCTTCACCGATCGGCGTCTCCAAGGAAATCGGCTCACGAGCAATTTTCAAAATCTTGCGCACCTTGTCGAGTGGCAAGTCCATACGCTCTGCAATTTCTTCGGGGGTCGGTTCGCGGCCGAGTTTCTGCACCAGGTGGCGGGAGGTTCTGATCAATTTGTTGATCGTTTCGATCATGTGCACGGGGATGCGGATCGTTCTGGCCTGGTCTGCAATGGCTCGCGTGATTGCTTGCCGAATCCACCAGGTCGCGTAGGTGCTGAATTTGTATCCGCGCTTATACTCGAATTTGTCGACCGCTTTCATCAATCCGATATTGCCTTCCTGGATCAAATCGAGAAATTGGAGCCCGCGGTTCGTATACTTCTTGGCGATGCTGACCACCAACCGGAGATTGGCTTCGACCAGTTCAGCTTTTCCTCGCTTGACCTTCTCCTCAGCCACATCCAGATGCTTGACCGCATCCTTAACTTCCTCTCCTGAGACCAGTGCCTCTTCGGTCTCCAGTTGACGGATGCGACTCTTGGCCGCCTGATACAGCTTCTTGATCTCCAGAAGGGTGTCCTCGGAGACCCCGGTTTTTCGCTTGACCGCTTGGAAGTCCTTTCGATCGCGACAAAGCTTTCGCAGCAATTCGGCTCCCGCTTCGCCGCCGACCCCGAGACGCCTCTGGCAGCTGACAATCTCGCGCTCGCCAGTCCGGATCTGAATCGCCATCTCCCGAACCCGCTGCACCATACGGTCCTTGAGCACGCCGTGCAGATTCACGGCTTCCATTTTGTCAACGACCTGCTCACGGATCGCATCGATCTGCTTCTTGATCTTTTTCAGCTTGGCCGGATCCTTCCCGGCCTGTCTGGCCTTCTCGTAGAGGCCCTTCAGCGACGTGGACACCTTGCGGACGATGTTCAGGCCTTCCAAGGTTTTGAGGCGCAACTCTTCATAGTCACGCTCGACTTCCTCTTCCTCGAAATCCTCCTCCGTTTCTTGGATCGGCACGATTTCGCGGACGTCGATCTTTCCGTTCTTGAGCTGGTCCCGCAACGAGAGGATGAATTCGATCGTCATCGGCATGCCGTAGATGACGAACGCGATGTCACGCTTCCCCTCTTCAATTCGCTTGGCAATTTCGATTTCGCCTTCCCGGCTGAGCAGCGCGACACTGCCCATTTCCTTCAAATAGAGCCTCACCGGATCATCGGTCCGGCTCAACGCCCCGGGTGTTAGATCGATTTCCTTTTCGCTGTCGTCCCCAGCATCGCCCTCGTCGGCCTCTTCCCCGGCGTCCTCTTGATCGGCGGCGGTGTTTCGTGGTTTCTGCTGCCGTTCGCCTTCAGGTGCATCAACGATCTCGATGTCCATTTCGCCGAACATCGTCATGATGCTGCCGAATTGCTCCGACGAGACGACTTCTGCCGGCAAGGTGCTGTTCAGCTCGTCGTAGGTGAGAAACCCCTTCTCCTTGCCGATCGAGATGAGTTTCTTCACTTCCACGAGCAATTCTTGTTTCGCCATACCTACTCCTTCACCAAAGAAAGCGTTCCTGCCGGTCGTCCGGCCTTTTGCAATCGCAATTCATTAACTTGCGCATTCAATGCCCGCGCATCTTCGACTCGCCCTTCGCGCTCTGCCGCCTTGAGCTGAGCAATCAGGTCGCGCAGCGCGGCCTCCGAACGCTTGCGGTCGATAGTATTGAGGCACCCCTGAATATGGGCACGGGGATCGTCGAAATGCTCCTCCTTCATCGACAATTCGGTGGCCAGCGAGCCGCACTCCGGATCATCGACGACACCGTCGAGCACCCGGCGAAGTCCCACGCGGCCGTCCTGCTCCAGATTCGCCAGTGCCCGTTCGACGATTTTCCGGCAGGCTGGCATTGAAAACGCTTCCGGGCGGAGCCTTCGCACATCAGCGGGCGATAACTGCCCGTGCAGCAGGAGATATACCAGGTCGCGCTCTTCCGGAGCGCCCTTGAAAGAAACGGTCGCAGGCGGGACCGGCTTCGATGAGACCGGAGCCAATCGGGGTTTCTCTCTCAATGCCGGATATCGATCGATGAGGCGCTGCTGACTGATGCCGAATCGCTCCGCGACAAGACGGATCCGTTCTTCCCGTTCGATCGGATGCTCGCTTTTCTGCAAGATTCGCAGAATCTCGTCGACACTCCGAATTCGTCCCTCGATCGTGCTCCCTTCCGCTGTTTTCAGGCTGTGTTCAAGGGCGAAATCCAACAGACTCGGCGCCTGCTGTTCGAGACGGGTAAACGCCTCGGGCCCTTCTTTCCGAACGTATGTATCCGGATCATCTCCCGAAGGCAGCGTAACGACCTTGACCCCGAGTCCGCTGTTGACGAACAGATCCAATCCGCGCAACGCCGCCCGGACACCTGCAGCATCAGGATCGAACAGCAGCACGACTTTCGACGCGAACCGCCGCAAGACCTGCACATGCTCAGGCGTGAGCGCAGTACCGAGCGTCGCCACCGTATGGGTGAGGCCCGCTTGATGTAACGCGATCGCATCAAAATACCCCTCCACCACGATGATGGTCTTCGTACGCGTGACGGCCTCCCGGGCCACGTCCAACGCGAAAAGCGTCTGCCCCTTCTTGAACAAAGGGGTGTCAGGCGAATTCAGATACTTCGGCGTCCCTTCTCCGAGGACTCGTCCGCCGAATCCGACTACACGCTTCCGAAGATCCGTGATGGTCAGCATGACCCTGCCGCGAAAACGGTCGTAGAAGCCCGTTCCACTCTCCCGAGCGATCACAAGCCCGGCTGAAGCCAGCTCTTGCGGCGTACAGCCCTGCTTCGCCATCGCCTTCAGCAAGCCATCCCATTCCACCGGCGCCAGGCCGATGCCAAACCGGTCGATCGTCTCCTGTTGAATTCCCCGTTCGGTCAAGTATTCCCGCGCCTCTGCGCCCGTGCGCTCGTCTCTCAAATTCTCGTGAAACCACCGTGCCGCCATCTGGTTCACGTGCTCAGTCCGATTGGTCTGTTGAGCCTGAGCTCCGGAATCCATGGTCGGCTCCTGAACCTCGATCCCCACCTTCCGGCCGAGATCACGGACGGTTTCCGGAAAGCTTGCACCGGTGATCCGGGTCAAAAAGGTGAACACGTTGCCTCCGGCACCGCAGCCGAAACAATGGAAGATCTGACGGCTCGGACTGACTGTAAACGACGCACTCT
Organism: Nitrospira sp.; assembly: GCA_036376045.1. GTDB lineage: Bacteria > Nitrospirota > Nitrospiria > Nitrospirales > Nitrospiraceae > Nitrospira_C. The sequence continues at coordinate 14,789 of DASVBB010000082.1, read as the reverse complement.
TTTCCTGGTGAAAGGGGCAAAGACCTTTCAGATTCTGCCCGGCGCGGGTCAAACTGACATGTTGCCCGACGATGTCTACGATGTCGATCCGGTCTCTGATCTGATTGATCACATCCTCAGAAATCAGGCCTCGGCCCATGGGAGACGCAGCTCCTCATCTCCACCGACACCGGTGGTCCGCTATGCGTAAGTGATCGAAAAAATTGAACGGTCAGGGTAACAGACGAAGAGGAAATCTGTCAATGTAACGAGGGCCGGAATGCTGCCAGACTACCCCGGCGGCCAACTCATGTGCCGGCCGCCCAGCACATGAAAATGGAGATGAAACACTGTCTGGCCGGCGTCTCGTCCGGTGTTCGTCACGATACGGTAGCCGGACTCCGTCAACCCCTTTTGTTTCGCGACGTTGGTACAGGTGATCAGGAGGAGGCTCAGAAGATCCGTATCCTGCTCGCGGCACTCTTGCACGGCCGACACATGCTGTTTGGGAATGATCAGCGTATGGACGGGAGCCTGCGGGTTGATGTCGTCGAAGGCCAGCGTGCGATCGTCTTCATGTACGATCTTGGCTGGAATGGTCTTTTGGACGATCTTGCAAAACAGGCAATCATTCATGGTCTGCCCTCAGGTGGCTGTCGCAACCCGGATTTTCCGTACCGCTTCCCCAACTCCTCATAGACCTCCTGGAGTGAAAGATCGTGATACCCCAGGACCATCAAGGTGTGGAACAGCAGGTCCGCCACTTCATAGACGATCTCTTCCCGTTTGCCTCCCTTCGCGGCGAGGAGGACTTCTCCGGCTTCTTCCGCGACCTTTTTGAGAATCTTGTCCTGGCCGGCTTCGAACAGCTTGGTGGTATAGGACCCCGGCTGCGGTGACGCCTTCCGGGCCGCAATAATCCGCAGCACCCCATCGAGAATTCCACCGTGTGCCTCCAACGATTTCTCCCCCGAGGCGACCGGGCCCTCGTTCAACCTGGAGAAAAAACACGTCCGCTCGCCGGTATGACACGTCGGTCCGACAGGTTGCGCTTTCACGAGGATCGTATCTCGATCGCAATCGATGAACAGGTCCTTCACCAGCAGCCTATGACCCGATGTTTCTCCCTTTTCCCAAAGTTTCTGTCTCGATCGGCTCCAAAAATGCACCGACTTTGTTGCCAGGGTTCGACTTACCGCTTCGTGGTTCATGTACCCGAGCATCAATACGGTCCCGTCCAGCCAGTCCTGGATGACCGCTGCAAGCAATCCTTGCTCGTTAAACTTGAGTTCCCGATCGGCCACTACGTCACCTGTCCAGCCGGCACCTGTCGCACCGGTACGCCCCGCTCTCTGAGATACGACTTGGCTTGCGGGATCGTAAAGGTTCGGAAGTGGAAAATCGAGGCGGCCAGAACGGCGTCCGCCTTCCCTTTGACCAATCCGTCATACAAGTGTTCTAGGGAACCGACGCCACCGGAGGCAATCACCGGAATCGAGACACGTTGCGCCACCGCCGCCGTCAGGCCGAGATCGTACCCACGTTGCTGGCCGTCCTCGTCCATACTCGTCAGCAAGATCTCTCCCGCCCCGTAACGCTCCATCTGATGGGCCCAGTCGATAGCATTGAGTCCGGCCGACTTCCGCCCTCCATGCGTGAAGACTTCCCACGCATCGGCCTGTGCCGTCCGTTTCGCGTCGATGGCGACGACGATGCACTGTGTCCCGAATCGTTCCGCTGCCTCCTTCACAAAAAGGGGACGTTCGACCGCAGCCGTATTGATGCTCACCTTGTCCGCCCCGGCATTGAGCAAGTTGCGGATATCGTCGAGGGTGCGTACACCCCCGCCAACCGTGACGGGCATGAAGACACTTGCCGCGGTGCGTTCGACCACGTCGATGATCGTCTTCCGGTTTTCGTGTGACGCGGTGATGTCCAGGAAACAGAGCTCATCCGCACCCTCTCGATCGTACACCGTCGCCGCTTCCACCGGATCCCCCGCGTCTCTGAGATTGACGAAGCCGACGCCCTTGACGACGCGGCCGTCTTTGACGTCGAGACAGGGAATAATGCGCTTGGTCAACATCTTAACCCTGTTGAAGGGCGGTGAGTGCCTCGCGAAACTCGAGCTTCCCGTCGTAGAGCGCCTTCCCCACAATGGCCCCGATCACTTGTGGTCCGAGCGATCGCACCGCCTTCAGATCTTCGATGCGAGAGATCCCTCCGGACGCAATCACCGGAAAGGGGGAATAGGCCACGATTTCTCTGAGCGCAGACACATTGGGTCCGCCCAACATTCCGTCTCTGGCGATATCGGTGTAGATCACCGCTCCAAGCGGATATCCGGAAAGTTCCTTGAGCAGGTCTGTCGCGGCAGTCTCGGAAACCGATGTCCAGCCTTTCACGGCGACTTTACCGTCCCGTGCGTCCAGTCCGAGAAGAATCCGCCGTGGAAATTCTCGGCAAGATTCGTCGAGAAATTTTCGGTCCGTCAGTGCCGAAGTGCCCAGTACGACGCGAGAAACTCCCGCCTGAAGATACCGCCGGACGGTCTCAAGATTTCTGATTCCTCCTCCAACTTGGACATCGACGCGTACCGCTCGCCTCACCGCTTCGATATGCGACGCATTCTTCGGTTCCCCCTCCACGGCGCCGTTCAGATCGACCAGATGAATGAGGCTTGCTCCGGCCTCTTCCCACCGTCGTGCCATCGAAGGCACATCGTCCGAATACACGGTCTCCGCCGCCATATCGCCCTGCCGCAACCGGACGCATCGTCCGTCTTTCACATCAATGGCCGGGATCACGAGCATGCGCTACTCTCCTTCGTTGGTGCCAAACGGAAACGTTTTCAACACCTCGTCTGCACCATACCGAGCGAGCTCTTCGGCAGTCACAAACACCCCTCCGTGGTGGACGAATCCGAGAAAATCCTCCGTCATGGGTTTCTGCCGTTCATAGTAGTTCCCGATCCACAGCACCTGGCCATCCGACGCCACCGCCTTCACTTCGAATCCGACGGTCGCGGGCGGATTCGCACCCAGTCTGCCCCCGGATCGCTCTTGATAGACCAAGACCTGGCCCATCAAAGCAGCATCCGTCTTGAGTTTTGTGGAGAGATTCGCCGCCTGGCGTTCCGGCGTCTCCTTGATCGTCGCTTCAGTCGGTTGAATGGCCGCCTTGGCAGACTGGGCGGGCGAGAGCACGGTGAGCCCCTGCCGGTTTTTCAGCCTCGTCCAGAAGAGTTGCGTCACTTTCTCCGCGGCGTAGTCCGGCACCGTGGCAGTCTGCTTCGATTGGGGCTCGACGGTCGGCGGCACGCCCAAAGAGATATCTGAGCGCTTCACACTCTGCGGGGTAGAGAGATACATGTCTCCGGCGTCCTTCACCTGAGGTGTCGCTAAGCTCGTAAACGGGATCAGTGCGATCGTCCGTATCTGATAGCGTGACAACTCCGAGGATGTCTGCGTGGTGACCTTGGAGCCGCTGCAGGCGACGCCGAGCGTCAGAAATACCGCGATCACGAACGTGGAGCACCGGCCTTTCAACTCTGCACGGCTACGCACACCACGCTCCAAAATTCTTGATCAGGCGTAAACCCACTGACTGGCTCTTTTCAGGATGGAACTGACAGGCCACGATATTGTCCTTCCAGATTGCCGACACAAACGGAACGCCGTACGTGGTCGTGGTGGCCCTCACCGCGGAGTCAGACGGGTCGACGAAATAGGAATGCACAAAATACCAATCGGAGCCATTCGGAATGTCGTTGAAGAGTGGGCAGTCCCGCTCCAGATGCACCTGATTCCAACCGATATGAGGCACTTTGAGTGCAGGATCGGAACAGAACTTTCTGACTTTACCGGGAATCACGTTTAGTCCTCTGTGAACACCGAACTCCTCGCTTTCGGTGAATAAAAGCTGCAGCCCCAGACAGATCCCCAAAAACGGTTTTCCCGATTGGATCGTGGATTGAATCGACTCGATCAAGTGGAAGCGGTCCAAATTTGACATGCAATCGCCAAAGGCGCCGACCCCCGGCAACACGACATGACCAGCACTGCTGATCGTCGCGGGATCACGCGTCACGACCGTCCGATGGCCTACCGACTCAAAGGCCTTCAAGACACTGCGCAGATTGCCCATTCCATAATCGACGATGGCGATCATCGTGCGGCTCCTCCGGAAGCCTGTAACAATACCTCAACCTGATTCAGCCCGCTACTCCCCATCTCCTCCACGGCCGTTGGCAGGTGAAAACACGAAGGGCAGGTTTCTTGTTCAGAAACCTGCCCCCTTGAGGACCACAGGAGGATGTGAAGGGTTGATCGGCGAGAGAACCCGCGACCGCTACAACATGCCCTTTGTCGACAACACCTTCCCCGCCAATCGTTCCTCCAGACCGGTCGCTTGATCAAGCGCCTTCGCCGTGGCTTTGAAGATGGCTTCCATGATGTGGTGTGGATTGCGGCCGTAGAGCAGGTTGACGTGGAGATTCAGCCCGCCATGAGTCACAAACGCCTGGAAGAAATCTTCAAACAGGCCCAGATCAAACGCCTTGATCTTCCGGTCGGGCAAATTCACATTGTAAACCAAGAAGGGTCTGCCGCTGAGATCGACTGTCACCTGGGCGAGTGTTTCGTCCAGCGGCGCCGACGAAAAGCCGAATCGCTTGATCCCGGCCTTCTCGCCCAAAGCCTGATGAAGGGCCTTTCCCATGACGATGCCCACGTCTTCGATGGTGTGGTGTTCGTCGATGTCGAGATCGCCTTTTGCCTGTACGGTCAGGTCGAAGAAACCGTGCTTGGCCAGCAACTCGAGCATGTGGTCGAGAAACCGGATGCCCGTGTCGATCTTCCCCTGTCCATTTCCGTCGAGAGTCCATTCGACGCGAATGTCGGTTTCCTTGGTCGCGCGATGCAACGACGCCTGTCTGGGTGCCGATCCATTTTTCTTCATGAGAACCTGCTTTGGGCGGATTTGGCGTGCGCATCGAATCCTTCGATCTGCGCAAGCCGGACAAGATGATCTTTCACTTTGCTCAACTCTTCCTTCGTGTAATGCACGATATTGCTGATCTTCGTATAATCATGAATCGACAATGCCGAGAAGAATCGCGCCGTCGCCCCCGTGGGAAGCACGTGGTTTGGACCGGCGATATAGTCCGCCACTGCGGGCGGGGTGTACCGGCCCAGGAATAATGCCCCGGCATGACGAATTCGCTCGAGGTAGTCGAACGGTTCGTCCACAGAGAGCGTCAGGTGCTCCGCCGCGATTTCATTTGCCATATCGATCGCCTCATCCATGGTGGTCACGACGAATGCCACCGAATACTTGGCGACAGATTTGGCGGCGATCTTTTCCCGCTGCAGTCCTTTCAACTGGCGTTCAACGAGATCGACGACCTCTTTGGCGAGCGAGGCAGAGGTCGTCACCAACCACACCTGGGCTTCCTCGTCATGTTCGGCCTCGCACAACAAATCCGCCGCCACATGCGCCGGCTTCGCGTCGTCATCGGCAATGACAAGCAATTCGCTGGGCCCCGCAACCATGTCGATGCCGACGGTCCCAAAGAGCATCCGTTTTGCCGTGGCGACATAGAGGTTGCCAGGGCCGACGATCTTGTCGACCCTGTCGATGGTTTTCGTTCCGTATGCCAGCGCGCCGATGGCTTGGACACCGCCCACCCGGTAGATCTCCGTCACGCCGGCAATGTCCGCTGCGACGAGCAAATAGGGGTTGATCCCGCCTTTCTGCGGCGGTGTGCACATCACGATCCTCCGGACCCCCGCAACCTTGGCTGGAATGGCGCTCATCAGCACCGTGGAGGGATACACCGCCTTCCCACCCGGCACATACACTCCCACGGCATCGATCGGCGTGACGACTTGTCCCAGCGTTGCCGATCCATCCTGATACATCCAGGTCTTCGTCCGTTGCCGTTCATGAAACGCTGCAATGCGTTGCGCTGCAAAGCGCAACGCGTCGCCTTCTTCTTTGCGGATATGGTAGTAGGCATCTTTGATTTCTTCGGGGGTGACTTTCAGCTGATCCGCGGTGAAGGTCACTTTGTCAAATTGCTTGGTAAAGCGAAGGACCGCCTTGTCGCCATCGCGTTCGACGGATTGCAGAATCGCCTTTACAGGTTTCTCGACTGCATGGCTTTGGGTCCTGGCGCGCGCCGCCACCTTTTTCAAGGTGGGAAGAAACGCACGGTCGGAGGAGGCAACAATTTTCATGTGTGCGCCCGTTTTACTTTCCGGCCGGCCGCCCGTGCCGGTTTCGGCGAGGCGTCCCGTGCAGGGCGTTGGGGGGAAGCGCAGGCCGACCGGAGGTTCCTCAGCAACTCCGCGATGGCCTGGTGTTTCAACTTGAGACTGGCTCGGTTGACGATTAAGCGCGCCGTGGAGCGTGCAATGCACTCGATCTCGACCAGACCGTGCGCCTTGAGTGTGTTGCCGGTTTCAACCAGATCGACGATGCGATCCGCCAGGCCGACGATGGGAGCCAATTCAATCGAGCCATAGAGCTTAATGATTTCAACAGGCACTCCGCGCTGATTGAAATAGCGTTCCGTGATCTTCGGATATTTCGTCGCGACGCGGATTTTCGAAGAGAGCCGGTCGCGCGCTATTTGCCCGCGGAAAGCGGCGACGGCAATTCTACACGCTCCGAACCCTAAATCCAATGGCTCATAGACGTCGCAGTCCTGCTCTAGCAAAACATCCTTGCCGACGATGCCGACGTCCGCCGCTCCATGCTCGACATAGGTGGGCACATCGGTGGGCCTGACGATCAGAAACGTCATCCCGATTTCAGGGCAGGGAATCAGCAACCGCCGGCTGTCGGCGGCCGGCCGCGCAGCGCCATATCCGGCTTTCGCAAACAGCTTGAGCGTCGGTTCAATCAACTTCCCTTTGCAGAGGGCCACGGTCAGCATCGTTCAACCTTTTCGTCGCTCGATGACCGCGCCGAGCCCACGAAGCTTCTCTTCGATGCGCTCATAACCGCGATCCAGATGATAGACCCGCAGCACTTCAGTGGTGCCTTCCGCTGCCAGACCGGCCAGAATCAATCCGGCGCTCGCCCGTAGATCCGAGGCCATCACCGGGGCACCCGCGAGCCGTTCGCGGCCGGTCACCACGACACGATTCCCCTCAACACGAATATCCGCCCCCATGCGGCGCAGTTCCTCAACGTGCATAAATCGGCTTTCAAACACCGTCTCCGTGATGATGCTCGTACCTTCCACCACCGACAGCAAGGCAACCATCTGGGCCTGCATATCGGTGGGAAACCCGGGAAACGGAAGTGTGCGGACATCCACGCCTTTCAATCGCGCCGGGGCCGTGGCATCGACGTGTATCCGCTCCTTTTCGACGCTGATCGCTACACCCGCTTCCCGAAGCTTGTTCAACAACGGTTCAAGATGCTCCGGACGGCATCGAGCCACCGAAACCGCCCCCTTGGTGATGGCTGCAGCCACCACGTACGTGCCGGCTTCAATACGGTCGGGAATTACCTCGTGATCGCCTCCTCGCAGTTCCCGAACTCCCTCGATCGTCACGACGTCGGTGCCGGCACCCGCGATCCGGGCACCTCGCTTGTTTAAAAAGTCCGCCAGGTCGACGATCTCGGGTTCCTTTGCGGCATTCTCGATAACCGTGGTTCCTTGAGCCAGGGAGGCGGCCATCATCAGATTTTCGGTTCCAGTCACGGTCGGTACATCGCAATAGATAGGCGCCCCTCTCAGCCGTTTGGCCTTGGCACGAATGTACCCATGTTCGATGGACACCTCGGCCCCGAGCTTGGCCAAACCCGCTAGGTGCAGGTTGACCGGGCGAGAACCGATCGCGCACCCGCCGGGCAAGGACACAACCGCTTCTCCCCAACGGGCGAGCAGCGGTCCCAGTACCAAGACGGAAGCGCGCATGGTTTTCACGAGGTCGTAAGGAGCCTGGGTCGACCGGATGACATCCGCCTTAATGACCGCTCTGTTGCCTTCGTGCTGGACGTCGGCGCCCAGGATGTCGAGGAGTTTTCCCATGGTGACGACATCAACGACGCGCGGCACGTTGCTGATCACGCATTCGCCGCCGCCGAGAATCGTAGAAGCAAGGATGGGCAGGGCGGAGTTTTTTGCTCCGCTGACCAGCACTTCTCCCTGGAGCGGAAGTCCGCCTGCAATGACAATCTTATCCATGCCCACGTCCTCTCATCGGGCTCGCTGGACGATCACGATTCGATCAATCCCGGCCTCGTCCGGCACGACTTCCAACCGCTCATAGACCGACATACGCTCGATCATTCCGCGAATGTCGTCACTTTGACCTTGTCCAATCTCCATGACCAGAAGTCCCCCCGGCGCCAGATACGGAACCGCCTCATCAAGGAGCCGCTCGTGAACTTCGGTGCCTCTTGTCCCGGCAACCAGAGCGATCCGTGGTTCGTAACGGCCGACCTCCGGCTGCAGCCCGTTCCATTCGGATTCCCGAATGTAGGGCGGGTTGGCCATGATGGTGGTGACCGTCCCCTCAGCCCCCGGATTGGGGAGTGGCGCTAACAGATCACCTTCCAGCCATGCGATCATTGATTCGACGCCGTGGCGACGGGCGTTGCGTTTCGCGGTCTCAAGGGCCTGGCCGGAAAGATCCGTGGCAACAATCCTTGCAGTAGGCACCGCTCGAGCAAGCGTGATCGCCAGACAACCTGAGCCTGTGCCCACATCGATTATGACCGGTTGAGTACCTTGCGGCAGGCGACGTATTACTTCCTGCACTAACAATTCCGTCTCAGGGCGGGGAATCAGGACGGCGGGATTGACCTCGAAGTCGAGACCGCAAAATTCCTGGGTTCCAAGGATGTATTGCAACGGCTCACGCGCCGCCCTTCGGGCCACATACGTATGCACTTTCGCGACACCGGCTTGGTCAACGGGACGCGTGCGATCGATGAGTTGCCCTGAACAGGTCAGCCCCAGCGCATGCTCGATCAGCCAACGAGCCTCACGGTCGGCCGCTTCAACTCCAGCGGCAGCGAGGTCCTGTTGCGCTTGCACGATCAAAGATCCGAGAGAGCATGGATCGGCGCTGCTGTCGACGTCGGCGCGTGGCGTCATGACGCCTCTGCGGCCGCTGCGTGATCGCGCTGGGCACGCAACGCGTCGACAAATTCGTCCATATCGCCTTCGAGCACCTGCTCCAGCTTATGCAGCGTTAGTCCCACACGATGGTCCGTCACACGGTTTTGTGGAAAGTTGTAGGTCCGAATTTTTTCACTGCGGTCTCCGGTCCCCACTTGGGCCTTCCGGCTCTGTGCAATCTCAGCCTCCTGCTTCTCACGTTCCGCCTCGACAATTCTGGCCCGAAGCGTCCGCATGGCCTTGGTACGGTTTTTCAGTTGCGACCGCTCGTCCTGGCAGGACACGACCACGCCGGTCGGGAGATGGGTAATGCGGACGGCTGAATAGGTCGTGTTGACACTTTGTCCTCCGGCGCCGGACGAACAAAACGTATCGATTCGCAAATCCTTCGGGTCGATCTGCACGTCGACTTCATCCACCTCCGGCATGACCGCAACGGTCACCGTTGACGTATGAATCCGGCCCGCCGCTTCAGTCACCGGCACTCGCTGGACACGATGCACCCCGCTCTCATACTTAAACAATCCATAGCCGCCCTTGCCTTCGATCACCGCGATGACGGTCTTATATCCGCCTTTGCCGGTTTCCGACGCCTCGACGATGTCGACTTTCAGCTTGTGCACTTCGGCGAATTTCGTATACATGCGAAACAGGTCACCCGCGAACAACGCGGCCTCGTCACCACCCGTGCCGGCTCGAATTTCCAAGAACAGGTTCTTCTCGTCCCGAGGATCTTTCGGCGTAAGGTGCTCCAGCACCTGTCGCTCGAGCTCCTCCCGCTCGGCCCCCAGTTGGGCGGTTTCCTCGGTCGCCAACGAGTGCAGCTCGGTTCCGGCAGAGGGATCCGCCATCATGTGCGCCGCCTCGTCCAATTGCTTGAGAATCTCCTGATACCGGTGGAACAACTGGGAGACGGGCTCGAGCTCAGTACGCTCCTTCGTCAACTTCACGAGCAACACGGGCTGGCTGATGACGGACGAATCCATGAGCTGGCTCGTCAGCTCGTCGTACCGGTTGGCCGACGCCTCCCATTTCTTCATCAACCCCGCATCTATCACAACGTCCTCGAGAATCTCGCCATGTTGTGGACACAAAAAAAGAGACCCTGCCTCTGCGAAGCAGGGTCTCTCTTATGTTGGCTGAGCCCGACTACTTGCCCTTCTTCGCGTACTTCTTCTTGAACCGCTCGACCCGTCCTTCGGTGTCGACGATCTTTTGCGTGCCGGTAAAAAAGGGATGGCAGCTGGAGCAAATGTCGACGTTGATGTCCCCGACCGTGGATCTGGTCTTGTAGCTGTTGCCGCAGGCGCAATGCACCGTCGCCTCGCGATAGAGCGGATGAATGCCCTTTTTCATGATTCCCACTCCTGGCATTAATGCGTTCAGCCTTCGCCTATTCGAAGGCGCGCTCACTTTACCCTGTCTCGATCTAGAGATACAAGCTTACCGGTTCATGGACTGCAGGAATTCCTGATTGGTCTTCGTGCCATGCACCTTGTCCATCAAGAATTCCATCGCTTCCATCGTACCCAACGGGCTCAAAACCTTTCGCAGAATCCACATCTTGTTGAGACGATCCTTGTCTACCAGCAACTCTTCCTTTCTGGTACCGGACTGGCTGATATCGATCGCCGGGAAAATGCGCTTGTCAGCCAAACGACGGTCGAGATGGACTTCCATATTGCCCGTGCCCTTGAACTCTTCAAAGATCACGTCGTCCATACGGCTTCCGGTGTCGACCAGGGCGGTTGCCATGATGGTCAAGCTGCCGCCGTTTTCAATATTGCGCGCAGCTCCGAAAAACCGCTTCGGTCGCTGGAGCGCGTTTGAGTCGAGACCGCCCGAAAGGACTTTGCCGCTGGGCGGCGCGATGGTGTTGTAGGCGCGAGCCAGACGGGTAATGCTGTCCAGAAGGATGACGACGTCTTTCTTGTGCTCCACCAATCGCTTGGCCTTCTCGAGCACCATTTCAGCAACCTGCGCATGCCGCTGAGCCGGCTCGTCAAACGTGGAGCTAATGACTTCAGCTTTCACCTGCCGTTGCCAATCGGTAACCTCCTCCGGACGCTCATCGATCAGCAGCACGATCAACGTGACTTCTTTATGGTTCTTCAGAATCGCCCTCGCGATCGCCTGCAAAAGCATGGTTTTGCCCGTCCGGGGCGCCGCCACGATTAATCCGCGCTGGCCTTTTCCGATCGGGGTGGTGAGATCCATGACGCGGGTGCAATATTCTTCTCGATCGAACTCCAACTGAATACGCTCTTCCGGATAAAGCGGCGTGAGGTTATCGAAAAGAATCTTATCCCGGGCGACTTCTGGATCCTCGAAATTAACCTTCTCGACCTTCAGGAGGGCAAAATATCGTTCGCTTTCCTTCGGCGGCCGGATCTGTCCGGAGACGATGTCGCCCGTCCGGAGGTTGAACCGTCTAATCTGCGACGGCGAGATGTAGATGTCGTCGGGTCCTGGCAGATAGTTGGAGTCGGGAGCCCGCAGAAAGCCGAATCCGTCTGGGAGGGTCTCCAGAACGCCTTCTCCGAAGACGACCCCGTTTTTTTCTGTTTGGGCTTGCAGGATCGCGAAGATCAGTTCCTGCTTACGGAGATTCGCCGCCCCTTCGATCTTGAGATCACGCGCGACGTCATTTAAGTCGGCGATTGTTTTCTGCTTCAGTTCGGCCAGATGCATAACTTCTCCCTTAGTTTGTGCCATACGTATCCTCAAGCTCGGGGGTGGTGGTCAAAGACGAGTACCGACGCGGAAGATGATCAACCATTGAAAACGATGCGTAATAACCGTTCGGTAGTGAGTTGACTATTGTGTGTTCGCTAGAGGGGATGTGCCGTGAAGGACGTTGCTCATTTGCTGGATGCGCCCGTCAACTGCAACCTAAGCCGAACTCATCCCTATCTTCTACCATGTGCTTCGAAAGTTGCACTCGGAAGTCTTTGTGTGTGGAGAGAACGCAGACTCGACTCTGATCTTGAAACGCTACGTATGGAGCATACCCCCCAGGTCGATGGTTGTCAACACCGGAGTGCAATTCGGGCAGCAACTCGGCTATTGCGCTCCCTCTTGCCGGAAAAATAGATGCGTCGGCAATCGGAAAGTGCCGCTGTTGCAGGCGCTTGAAGGGGTATGCTACATCCAGGCGGAAGGAGACCGACCATGGGCCGCGAAGACGAGCATGAGCATGACCGGCTGTTCACCCTCTCCGAAGCCAACCATCTAATTCCGCAACTGAATACCCGGATCGCTTCCGTCCGTCAGGCGAAGGCCGTGCTGGCCCGGACAAAGGATGATATTCGCCGGGCGAGCGCACGTGCGGAGTACGGAGGCGGCAGCGCATCTGGTCCGTTATATATATCGAGCCTGCACCAGATCAGTACCAATCTCCAAGCCATCCAGGAAATGGGCGTTCTCGTCAAGGACGTTGATCTCGGTCTCTGCGACTTCCCCCACCTTCGAGATGGCCGTGTCGTCTTTCTCTGCTGGAAATACGGTGAGACAGAGATCAAATGGTGGCACGAAACGACGACCGGTTACAAAGACCGCTGTCCGCTCGAAGGCTCGGTATAAGGTCTCTCTGGTTCTACAATGAAATTCGTCATCCTCGGATACGACGGCCCTGAAGGGGAAGCCAAACGAAAAATCCATCGCCCAGCCCACTTGGCAAATATGGAACCGCTCGACCAAGCCGGGCGGGTGATCCTCGCCGGACCGCTCACCGATAAAGCCGGCAGCCTCATCGTGATCGAGGCGGACTCGCTGGAAGAGGCCAGGAAATTTGCGCGCGAGGACCCATACACTGTTCATGGTGTTTTCGAACGGGTCGAAGTTCACCCCTTTACACAAGTCTTTCCGAAAGAGCGGTTGTAGCGTAAAATCAACGTCTTACAAGACCACTCCGCCAAAATCCGTCCTTCTTCCCCCTCTGCTGGTGCGTTGCCGAGCTCACAAACGGGCGGTATAGTTGATCACATGAAACGTGATCGCCGACATAGCCAGGTCGCGGCAGCAGCGCTCCTGTTCAGTTGCATTTCCATTCCCGCCGCATTTGCCATGAATACAAAAACCGTGATCGCTGAGGCTCAGTATGTGATGGCCGACGGAGATACGTTGTCTGGCGCGGAAGAAAAAGTCCTGCAGCGCGCACAGCGCAAAGCCATCGAAGAGGCGGGTGTCTATTTCGAATCAACGTTCTACGACCTGGAAAAAGAATGGCAAGGGCGGACCACCCGAAGCACGTCATGGGAAATCCGTACGCTTGCGGCCGCCATTACGGAAACAGAAGTCCTCGACTCACGCCGGTCGTTCGAAAATGATCGGCCGGTCTTTTTCATCCGCATACGAGCCAATGTTGATCTCCAAAACTTGGCTGACGCGGTTCGTCGTCTTCAGTCTGAGGCCCAACTCGCCAGACATTTCCGTGAGCTTCAGCAGGAAAACCAGCATCTCCGCGCCCAGCTTCGTGAATTCCAGCAGGAGCCCGCAGGCGTCCGAATGTTGACGATCGATCCGAGCGGGAAGCCCGAACCGGTCGTGCGCGCCAGACAGCAGCTCGAAACGGCGTTCCAGACGCCTGACCTCTGGAAAAAGATTCAACTCGCTTCCGATGCCGCACAATTGGATCCGAATTCGGCTGAGCCGCTGATCGTCAGAGGACAAGCCTACCTGCGGCTCGTCTCCATCGCCTACTCAGAGCACAACCGCTCAAGCACCTTTTCGGATCATGTCGACAAAGCCCGATCGGATTTCGACCAAGCCGCGCAGTTGGATGGCAAGAATCCATGGGCCTGGATTGGTAAAGGCGACGTCCAAACCTGGCTCAAGCGAACCGATGAGGCGGCTTCCTGCTATGAGCGTGCCTTGGCTCTGGATCCCTTGTTTGATATTGCACGACAACGGCTAATCGGTCTCTACACCACGCAGGCTCGGCGTCAAGCGAAAGCCAAACAGTGGCATCAGTCGCTCTCGACGCTGAAAAAACTCCTCGATGTCCACACACCGGAAAGCTGGCTGCCCGAACAAAAGGAAGCCTATCTCCTGCGCAGTGACGTCCTACTCAAAGTGCACCGTCCTGAACAAGCTCTAGAGGACCTGACAACCGTCATCAAGCTCGATCCGACTAATGTCGGCGCCCTTGTGACACGGGCCAATCTGTACAGAAATCGGCTCCAAGGGCGCTTGGCTAAGGAGGATTTCGAGCAGGCCTGCACCCTCGGATCCATTGAGGCCTGCGAACAACTGCCATAGTCCCAGACGTCCCATAAACTATTGTTAATTCGGCACTGACATCCTCCTCGCGTGGAGTAATCACCTCAATTCCCCCTACGGAAGTCTGTTTGACTTCCCAGAACTGGCGCTCCTATAATGAAAAATCTGCCGTGATATCGAGCCAATAGGGTCGATGACCTTTCACGGGGGAGAAATGGGCAAAAGGCCTAATCCGCCTTTATGCAATAGCCCATTATTTCCCTATTTTGGGCCTTCTGCGAGGTTGCAGAGATCCCATGAAAAGGCTTAGATTGTCGGCAGGTCGATATCATTCAACTGACCGCTCTCGCCCGTTAACCCCATAACGCGGAGTGTAGGCCGCAATGACTCAATATCGTGTGCTCCCTGGGCCCGAACATTTTCTTCCTCCCGCAGCAGCGTCAATGGG
>DASVBB010000081.1:0-9278 GCA_036376045.1 Nitrospira sp. | reverse complement strand
TACATCAAGGTAGGGGGATACGAGGCGTGGAAAAAATGCGTCAAAGAACTGACGCCCGAGCAAGTCGTCCAGGAGCTCAAAAGCTCCGGACTCCGTGGTCGGGGCGGCGCGGGCTTTCCCACCGGCGTGAAGTGGGATAAGGTCCTGAACCACCGGGTTAAGGAACGGTATTTTGTGTGCAACGCCGGCGAGCATGAGCCCGGAACATTTAAGGACCGTCATCTCTTGAAAACCATTCCCCATCAACTCATTGAAGGCTGTCTGATCGCCTCGCGAACCGCGCACGCCAAGGCGTCCTTCATCTATGTGAATCACGAGTACGAGGAAGAGCGTGAAAATCTGAAAAAGGCATTGGCGCAGGCCAAGGAGCGGGGGTTCGTCGGGAAGAACATTCTCGGCAGCGGGATCGACATCGATCTCCAAGTATTTGAAGGGCACGGCAGCTACGTGGCCGGCGAGGAAACGGCGATGTTGGAGTCCATGCAGGGGCGTCCCGCAATGCCGCGGCAAAAACCGCCGTTTTATCCGACTGATTACGGCTTATACGGCAAACCCACCTTGGTCAACAACGTCGAGACGTTGTGCAACGTGCCGCGCATCCTTCACAAAGGCGCGGCGTGGTTTACGCAGGTCGGGACCGAGAAGTGCCCGGGAACGATGATGTTCTCCCTCAGTGGCGCCGTGAACCACCCCGGTGTTTACGAGATGCCGATGGGCGTGACGATGCGCGAACTGATTGAAAAATGCGGTGGCGGTGTGCCGGGCGGAAAGAAGATCAAGGCCGTGTTTCCCGGCGGACCGGCGTTTTCGATGGTCACGGCCGATCAACTCGATCTCCCGATGGATTTCGATTCGCTGAAGAAGGCAGGGACCGGATTGGGTTCAGCCGGCGTGATTGTCGTGGACGATGCCACGTGCATGGTCCGGCAGACCTTGAAATTTTCGAATTTCTTCAAGGGCGAAAGTTGCGGGCAGTGTCCTCCCTGCCGGATGGGCACGATCAATCTCGCCACGCTGATGGCGAAGATCGAAGCCGGTGAGGGCACCCAAAAGGACCTCGACAGCCTGCTACAGCTCTGTGGCTTCGTGAAGGGGACGGGATATTGCACGCTGGTGACCGGCGCGGCGGTACTGGTGCAAAGCAGCCTGAAGCTCTTCCGCCAGGAATTCGAAGAACATATCAAGTTGCAGCGCTGTCCCTATCCGTTGGTCGCCGCCGAGGCTGTCACTCATTGAAGGAGACGTGCGGATGCCGTTGGTGACGTTTCTGCATCCCAAAGGCCGAAGCGGGACGGTGCCACGAAATACGACGCTGCTCGATGCGGCCAAGGCGCTGGGCTTCCCGCTCAATCACGATTGTGGAGGCAACGCCTCCTGCACCACCTGCCGTGTCGAGGTCCAGCAGGGGGCCGAGCATCTGTCGGAGATCGACTTCGAGGAACAGGATCTTCTGGACCGGGAAGCATTGAGCGAACCCTGGCACCGGTTGGGATGTCAGGCAAAGGTACTCGGCGATGTGGTGGTCAAGGTGCCTGAAACCAAGTGGACGGTGCCGACCACAAGCCAGTCCGAAGCGCAGGGTGTTGATATTCGGTAAAGAGGTGTTACACTAAGCAAACCAGGCGGTTGAAACAACCGACCTGCTGACAAGGAGGAGCGCGATGGTCACGATTACCCCGGTTGCCGAACAGAAGATTCAGGAACTGATGAAGGAAGAGAAAGACATCGTCGGGTTGCGGATTTACGTCCGTGGCGGTGGCTGTCATGGCTATCAGTACGGCATGGCGTTCGAATCCAAAATGGCCGAAGACGACACCGTTATCGAAAAAGGCGACGTGAAGGTCATCATGGACTCCCAAAGCGCGCCGCTGCTCCAGGGTGCGGAAGTCGACTATGTCGACAGCGTCCAGGGTTCAGGGTTCTCGATCAAGAACCCGCAGGCGAAGACCACGTGCGGCTGCGGCAGTTCCTTCAGCGCATAAACAACGCGGCTCCTGCCGAGGGGCTCGGCACGAGCGGACGAGGATGGAAGCCAGGGTTGCCCGGTGGGGTGATCCTGGCTTCTCTGTTTCTCTTCTCTGTAGGTCGATCCTCGCGTATCCGCGCAACGATTGGCCCGAGGGACCATCATGGCACAGAGCACCATGACGAGGCGGTACCGCTTTTGCGCCGCTCACAGGCTGCACACTGATTTCCTGACGCCCCAGCAAAACTGGGCAGCCTTCGGAAAATGCAACAATCCGAACGGGCACGGGCATAACTATGTCGTGCTTGTCACCGTCAAGAGCATCGCAGGTCCGGCGGCATTCCGGCCTGAGCAACTCGACAGGATCGTGGAAGAGACGATTGTCACCCGCTTCGATCATCACGATCTCAATGAGGATCCGGCCTTCGCCGGGACCACCACCACCGGGGAGAATCTCGTCAAATTGATCTGGGATCTGCTGGTGGACAAACTGCCGTCCGGATCGCTCGAAAAGGTCGGCGTGATCGAAACCAGAGACAATTACTTCGAGTATGCGGCGCCCGCCGCGGTTCGTTAACCGGAGCACTAGAGACCTATGGCACAACGCAGGCGTCGAGCTTCAAAACGGCACATCGAAGACCTTCCTGCCGTCTCCCGTCCGCAGGATCTATCCGTCATGACCGGTCTGGTCAGTCAACTGTTGAAATCGTTGGGCGAATCTCCTGGCCGCAACGGCTTGCTCAGGACGCCGGAACGGGTGGCGAAGGCCCTGCTGTTCATGACCAAAGGGTATCACGAGGATATCGAGCGGTTGCTCAACGGGGCGCTGTTTCCGATCGAGTACGATGAAATGGTCATCGTGAAGGACATCGATTTTTTCAGCATGTGTGAGCATCACATGCTGCCGTTCTTCGGCAAATGCCATGTCGGCTACCTGCCGAACAAGAAAGTCGTCGGACTCAGCAAGATTCCCCGCGTCGTCGATGCATTTGCACGGCGATTGCAGGTCCAGGAACGGTTGACGACCCAGATCGCTGAAACGCTCAAGCGGAAATTAGACGCGCACGGCGTGGCCGTGGTGATGGAAGCCCGCCACCTGTGCATGATGATGCGCGGAGTCGAAAAGCAGAATACCCTGGCCGTCACCAGTTCCATGCTGGGTGCCTTCCGGACGCAAGAACAAACCCGCAATGAGTTTTTGAAACTGATCCGGCGAAACGCCGTGGGAGAAGCTTAGCGGGTGGTCCAGGGCAGGTTCATTGCGAAGCCCTGCACCGCCGCAGCGAACCGGCCGGGCTGTTCCAAATTGCTCAAGTGACCCGCATCTGGAATGACCACCAGTTCCGCGCCGGCAATGCCATTGGCGATCCGTTCGGCGTCTGCCGGGGGCGTCAGGACATCGTCTTGACCGACGATCACTAGCGTCGGGACCGAGATGGTCGGCAGCAGGTCGACCGAATCCGCGCGTTCAGCGAGCGCGGTCAGCGCTCCGATGATCCCTTGGACGGGCGCCGCCTCGAGCATGGATCGTACCTGCATCACGAGATCGGGATCCCGGCCGTATCGTGCCGGAGCGAGCAGCTTGGGCAGCATCTCGGCAATCACGGCCGACGGCCCCGTCGCTGCTGTCCGTTGCGCGAGGTTGAAGCGCCATTGGATCTGCTCCGCCTTGTCGGCTTCGGCCCGTGTGTCCGCCAAGACAAGCCCGCCGACCAGTTCCGGATACATCCGATAGAGCGCAAATTCGAGGTAGCCGCCCATAGAGAGCCCCACGAATAGCGCCTTTTCGATGCGGAGTCCGGTGAGCACGTCCTTCACGTCACGGGCGTATTGCTCCATACTGTAGCGCCAAAACGGCGCATCCGATTCACCAAGGCCGCGCGCGTCGATGGAAATGGTTCTAAACCGCCCGCTTAAGGCGGCCTCTTGTGGCGCCCACATCGTGCGATTCAACGGAAACGCGTGAAGAAACACAATCGGCGGACCCGTCCCGCGGTCGTCATAGGCAATGTTCACTCCGTTCACCTGAATCTTCATGACCTGATGCTTCGTAGCATCGGACAGGGCCGGGGTCAAGGTCGTCGAGTACAGACATTGCTCTGCGTCGGAGGAGGCGTATAGAATTTTGAACGCTAGGGGAGCCTATGGACCGCACGAACGATTCTCCCGGTGACCTATTTGATGCGCCGCAGCCAGACCGTCGGAAGGATGCCCCTTTGGCGGACCGGATGCGCCCGCAGTCATTCGATGATCTGACGGGTCAGGACGAGATTGTCGGGAAAGGCCGGCCGCTTCGAAATGCCATCGACGCCGACCGGCTTTCCTCGGTGATCCTCTGGGGACCTCCCGGCTGCGGAAAGACGACCCTTGCACATCTGATTTCCAGATCGACGAAGGCGCATTTCGTCTCGTTTTCCGCCGTCACCAGCGGGGTGCCGGAATTGCGGGAGATCATCAAGGCGGCGCAGCATCGCCTCGCCACCCAAGGGCAGAAGACGATTCTCTTTGTCGACGAGATTCACCGGTTCAACAAGGCCCAGCAGGATGCGTTCCTCCCGCACGTCGAGAAAGGCACGATCATCCTCGTTGGCGCCACGACCGAAAATCCCTCATTCGAAGTGGTGGCGCCATTGCTTTCACGGTCACTGGTGGCTGTGTTGCGTCAGCTGGACGACGAAGCGTTGGGGCGCATCCTCGACCGGGCGCTCGCCGATACCGATCGTGGGCTCGGCGCAAAGCGGCTCATCTTGTCAGAGGAGGCGCGCGGACGTCTCATCGGATTCGCCAATGGCGACGGCCGTTCGCTGCTCATGGCCTTGGAATTTGTCTCCGAGCAGGCTCTTCCTCAACCGGACGGCACCAGACGGCTGGATGATGACCAGATGAACGCGGCGTTGCTCAAGAAAACGTTGCGCTATGACAAGTCCGGCGAAGAGCATTACAACCTGATCTCCGCATTCATCAAGAGCCTGCGGGATTCCGACCCAGACGGGGCGTTGTATTGGCTGGCGAGAATGCTGGAAGCAGGAGAGGATCCGAAGTTCATTGCCCGACGACTGGTGATCTTTGCTTCTGAAGACGTCGGCAACGCCGATCCGCTGGGCCTCGTGGTGGCGACGGCGGTGGCCCAGGCCGTGCAGTTCGTCGGGCTTCCCGAAGCCCAAATCAATCTGGCCCAGGGCACGACCTTTCTCGCGACGAGACCCAAGGACAATGCGTCGTATGCCGGGCTGCTCGAAGCCCTTCGCGACGCCAAAGCCGGGGGGAATCTTGGCGTACCGATGCATCTCCGCAATGCTGTGACGTCGCTGATGCGCGATCTGGGCTACGGGAAGGACTACCGGTACGTGCACGACGATCCGCGGGGACGGGATCAAGCGCATCTGCCGGAGGCCTTGAAGGGGCGCAAGTACTATAAACCAAAAGGAAAATAGGGCCGACGGCGCGCCGTTGGACAAAGAGGGTTAATCGGTTATACTTAGCCCCATGAAGCGTCCAGAACCGAAACCTCACCCGGTCGTTGCGTCCGCAAATGAGCGCCGTAAGCTCGTCCGGGCTACTCTGGTCGGCTCTGCGCTGGTGTCGCCCAAGGGAGGGGCCAAGGCGATTACGGCCGTCCTCGATAACGTCAACAAGGTCGGCGCCGGCTTGCACGCGAAGGACAAGCTCGTCAACGGTGAAAAAGTGACCGTATCACTCGCGTTCCTCGACTCCGACCGGGTCGACCAACAGGAAAAACTGGATGGGACGGTTGCCTGGGTGAAGCCGTGGGAGAAGGGCTTTCTGATCGGTGTGGTCTGGGACGAACTCGTCACCAAAGATAAAAACAAGTGGCTGTACTACTATCTTGAGGAAACGATCAAGTCTGCGCCGTAACCGTGCTGGTGCTGCCGCCCTCTCAGCCGATCGCCGCCAGTTTCTGCTTCACATCCGCCAACTCCGATGAGAGCGATTCCCACCGGGACGTGAGCCGTTCGAGTTCTTTCTTCCAGACGTCCTGTTCCTGGTGAAGGCTGTTCCATTTGGCGAACTCTTGATAGAGCGCCGGATCGGCCAGCAGCTGATCCCGTTCCTTGATCTTCGTCTCGTGCTCCGCGATCTCGCCTTCCGCACGCGCCACCTGCTTTTCCAGCCGCGCCTGCGTCTTGTTCAAATCACGCCGGTCGCCGGCTGGAGACTTCGGCGTCGATTGCGAGGCCATGGCTTTCGTAGGACCGGCGGATTTCCCCTGATCCTTCCTGCCAAGCTCCTCACTCGATTCCTTGATCGAGTCGAATTCTTGTGCCTTCTTCCATAAATAGTATTCATAGTCGCCGAAAAAGTTCCGCGCATGGCCATCCTCGATCTCAACGACGCGGGTGGCGATGCGGGTGAGAAACGTCGGATCGTGAGAGATAAAAATCATCGTGCCGGGGAAATCGGTCATGGCATCGGTGAGCACGTCCACCGAGGCGGGATCCAGGTGATTCGTCGGTTCGTCTAAAAGCAGCGTATTCGCCGGTTCGACCAACATGCGAGCGAGCGCCACGCGGTTCCGCTCGCCGCCACTCAGCGCCTTGATCGGCTTTTTCTGATCCTGGCCAGAAAAGAGAAATGCGCCGGCCAATCCGCGGAGAAAATTCGTTTCCGCCGTGCTGGACACCTCTCCAAGGGATTCAAGAACGGTGTGTTCCGGATTCAACGTTTCGGCCTGATGCTGGGCGAAATAATGGAGGCTCACGCCGTGGCCGACCGTTCTCGTCCCCTTGTCGGGCGGGAGCACGCCGGCCAGCATCTTGAGCAGCGTGCTCTTCCCCGCGCCGTTTTCTCCGACCAGTGCGACCCGCTGACCGCGTTCCACGGAGAAATCCAACGAGGGGTAGACGACCTTTTCGCCATAGCATTTGCTCACACCCTGCAGATCCAACACATGACGCCCGCTGGTGGACGGTAACGGGAACCTGAATTTGACCCGCTTGGCGTCGCGTTGCAATTCAATCAGCTTGACCTTCTCCAATTGCTTGATGCGCGACTGCACCTGTCGGGCCTTGTTGGCCTGGTACCGGAACCGATCGACGAACTGTTGAACCCGGGCCACCTCCTTGGCCTGGCGGGTGGCGGATGCCTGAAGCTGTGCATCGCGCGCAGCGCGCAGCTCGCGGAATTTGGTGTAGTTTCCGCGAAACTCCTGGATCGTTTTGTCGCGAAGTTCCCACACATGGGTGGCGATGCGGTCCAGGAAAGCCGTGTCGTGGCTGATGACGAGCAACGTCAATTTGGAGTTCAGCAGAAAGTCCTCGAACCAGCGCTGCGTCGGTTTATCGAGGTGGTTCGTCGGCTCGTCCAGCATCAGGACGTCAGGATTAGACAAGAGGAGATGCGCCAGCGCCACCCGCATCCGGTAACCGCCCGACAACTTCTCCACGGGGCGCGCAAAATCAGCTTCGCTAAATCCCAGGCCGGAGAGGATCCGTTTGGCTTCGTGCTCAGGATACTCGTCACGATGTGCGGCATCGAGCGCCGTTTTCCCCGTGATGGTTTCAAGTTCCTGCGGGAGATAGCCAACGCGCAGGCGCGGCCGCTTTCGAATCGTGCCCTCATCCGGCGACTCTTCACCCAGGATCATCTTAAACAGCGTGGTCTTGCCGGTGCCGTTCGGACCGACCAGGCCCACCCGGGTATGCGGACGCAGGTGGGCCGTGGCTCCGTCGAATAAGACTTTGGTGGAAAATTGTTTGTGAACGGATTCGATTTGCAGCATAAGCGTGCGTCGTGCGAAAAAATGAAAATAAAAGAGCGAGCTACCGACCTAACATGCAGGTGGAAGGCGCATGGAGGGGATTGGAGGCAAATACGTCAATTTAATCTATCCGAGCCGAAAAATTTTATCCGTCGGCCACAGCGTATCGCCCATTTTGGCGTCAATGGTCCGACGGTACGCACGAAGTGCGGTTTGGTGGAGCTGGCGGGGATTGAACCACGCTCCCTCGTCGGTTCGAGCCTGAAACTGCTCTCACCGACTCTTGCTGAGGGGGACCATCCCCCTCGCATGCTCCCCACGAAGGGGGCGCACCCCCTTCGAACCCCCGGTCGCGGGTTCTCAATTATTTGGTGGAGCTGGCGGGGATTGAACCCGCGACCTCGTGAATGCCATTCACGCGCGCTCCCAGCTGCGCCACAGCCCCACGCTAAGTGTTCTGAACCGTGTGAAAAACCGAAGAAAACTATCAAAAACCATCCAGAAGCGAGGTCATGCTAACATTGCCGTCGGCGACCAGTCAAGAAAGCCTCCGGGTTCTTGACAAACATCAGAGCCGTCCCTACCATGGCGCTCTCGGCCCTGGCCACGCCAGGGCTCTTTTTTTGGGAAGTCTCCTGCCATGGGAAATCTCGTAGTCATCGGCGCCCAGTGGGGCGATGAAGGCAAGGGCAAGATCGTCGATATTCTGGCCCGTGATGCCGACGCGGTGGTCCGTTATCAGGGCGGATCGAATGCCGGACACACCGTGATTAATGACAAGGGCATATTCATTTTTCACCTCGTCCCCTCCGGGATTCTATACCGTGGCACGCTCTGCGTGATCGGCAACGGCGTTGTGGTCGATCCCGCCTCGCTGATCGAGGAGATGGATCACCTGCAGACCCAGGGCGTGAAATTCGGAAAAAACTTTGTCATCAGTCAACGAGCACATGTGATCCTGCCTTACCATAAGGCGATCGACAAGGCGGCCGAGCAATCGAAAGGCTCGCGCCGGATTGGGACTACCGGGCGGGGAATCGGCCCGTCGTATGCGGATAAGATTTCACGGATCGGCATTCGCATGGGCGACATGTTGAACCCAACGGTATTTCGGAGGAAACTGGAAGAGAACCTGGTGGAAATTAACTGGTTCTTGGAACAGTTGTATAAGGTCGAACGCTTCGAAGTAGAAAAAGTGTTTCAACAGTACATGGGCTATGCCGACCGCCTGCGAAGCCACGTGGTCGATGCCACGATGCTGGTGAACCGCATGGTGGAGGCCAGAAAGACGATTCTGTTTGAAGGCGCACAGGGCACGCACTTGGATGTCGATATGGGCACCTATCCCTATGTGACCTCGTCGAGTTCCACGGCCGGAGGAGCGTCCACCGGCACCGGCGTGGGTCCCACGAAGATCGATGCCGTTCTTGGAGTGGCGAAGGTGTATAGCACGCGGGTGGGGAGCGGACCGTTTCCCACCGAATTAACCGACGACGTCGGTGCCGGACTACAAGAGAGAGGCAAGGAATTCGGAGCGACGACCGGACGCGCGCGGCGCTGCGGATGGTTTGATGCGGTCGTCGTTCGCTATGC
>DASVBB010000080.1:0-3245 GCA_036376045.1 Nitrospira sp. | reverse complement strand
TGCACCTCGTCATTGGGAAGGACCTCAAACCGCACGGTGATCTTGCCGCCGGCGGGGGTAAATTTTTCAGCGTTCCCGATTAGATTCCAGAGAATCTGTTCAATCTTATCGCGGTCACCATGAATCTGGGGCAGCTGTTCAGGAGCCTCGAGATCAATCGTCACGTTTTTCTTGCTGGCGACCGTTCGGAGACTTTCCACCACCAGCGTCGCGATGTCCCCGAGGCACAGCGGTTCGAGACGAAGCACTTCCTGGGTGTCTTTTTGCATTTCCCATCGGGACACAACCAAGAGTTGGTTGATAATTCTGGTGAGGCGATTCAGGTTGTGCTCAATCCGCTCGAGGTATTTCTTCTGATGCTCCGTCAACACTCCGGCCACGCCGTCAAGCATGTTGTCGGCGAAGCTGCGGATCGCCGTCATCGGGGTGCGCAATTCATGGGAGGCCACGGAGACGAACATCGTGCGGCGGCGGTCGTGGTCCTGAAGACGTTGATTGGCTGCCGACAATTCCAGGGTTCGTTCCTGAATGCGTTGTTCCAGGTGCTGGGTGAGCTGCGCCAAATTGGCATAGGTGCGCGCGTTGTCGATTGCCGTCGCCACGTGGCTGGCGATCGTCATCAGGATGTGGAGGTCCTCTTCCGAGCAGGGCAGCGTGCCCCGGTCTGCGCCAATGAAGCCTAGCGTCTGGTTATGGCTCTGCAGCGGCACGCAGACGAACGATTGCACGTCCACGCGGCGTATCAGCTCAAGCGTGGTCGGGAGGATCCGATGGGCGACGGCGGTCACGTCCCGCACCAGCACCGGTTTGGCACGTACCAGGAGGTCGGACAAGATCGTGTCGTCGTCTTTGATCGGCATGGTCAAAAACCGGGCGGCCTCCGCGATGTCGTCCGAGACTCCCGCCACCTGGGCGACGTAGCCGACGTCACGGTCCTCGTGGCGGAGCAGCAGCAGCATGCGCGAAAACCCCAGATTCGACCGCAGCAACTGGAGCACGGTATCCATCAGCGCATGCAGATCCAGCGTGCTCGTGATGGCCGCACTGGTCTGATGCACGGCCGTCAACTGAGTGATCTGTTTCCGGATCGTCTCGAGGTTGGCCGTGATGGCCTCGCTGCGTTCACGCAAGGCCTGAGTCATCGCATTGAAGGTCTGCGTCAACTGGCCGACTTCGTCGCTCGTCGTCGCAGGAATGGGGGCGGGCGATTCGCCTTCGGCGAGCTGGCGGGCCACCGAGGCTAACCGCCGCAGGGGTGTGGTAATGCGCAGTGTCAGGAAATGCGCTCCCAGGATGCCGGCACTGATCAGGAGGGTGGTCAGAATCAGGACGTTGCGAATCATCTCGAAGAGGGCGTGTTTGACGCCGGCATCGGTCATTCCAATTTGCACGACGCCCTGGACCTGGTAGGCGCTTGCGCTTTTTTTCGATTGAGCCCGTTCCTCCATCTCGAGCGACAGTGGAGCGAGCGAGGGGTCGCTGGCCGGCTTGCGAACGACGGGCAACGCAAAATCGTAGAGGTTCTCGGTGAGCGACGAGAGAATCCACATCGGATTGACCCTGCCGCTGTCGGGAACCAGAATCTTGTCGTGTGAAAGCCTGAGCGGCGTGATGTGCGGCTCCGAGGGCGGGTGGCTGTACAGGGCTTCTGCGATCGTCTCATCCGGGTAGTACCGGCGCTCCTGGGAAAACGTGATGCTGCCGGATGACTCACGGACGATCTTGTTCTGCTGCGCGAGGATAATATGGTCCGCGCCGCGGATGACCACATACACGACATCCTCGACGGCCATCAGACTCTCGACGAATTCACGAAGTGTCGCCCGGTCTTCGGCGATCAGCCCTGTGTAGCGGAATTGGCCGTTGCTCACGACGCTGGTCAAGAGGATGGTACCCAATTGATTGAGGTTTTCGGTCATGGAGACCCGTCTCACCTCGATGAAGTACCAGCTCAACGCTGAAGAGGTCAGGATGAGGATCAGGCTGAAGAAGACGACGAACTTCGTCCGGATACTCGCAAGCTTTCCGGCGGCGAGCCGCGAGGGGTCAATGCGTGCCGATTGAAGTCGCGTCGTGGGCATTAGTATGTCTCGTCGATCAGATGATTGACGTCCTTGGGAAACTCGATGCCCAGGAACCGTGCCGTCTTGAGGTTGACGGTAATCTTCAGCCGTTCGATCGGAATCGGTTTGGCCGGCAGCTTACGGTCCCCGTCAAGGATACGCTTTGCTAAGAGCCCTGTCTCGCGTCCCACTTCCCCATAGGATACCGACAGACTGATCAGCGCTCCCAACCGTGTGAATTCCGGTGAAAATCCGATGACGGGCACCCGTCTCGCCAGGGCGGTCTCGAGGATGAACCCAATGGAGTCATTGGTCAGGACGGTCGAATCGGGCACCAGCAGCAGGGCATCCGTCGAGCCCAACAGCGAACGCAATTGCACCGGGACTTCTTTTTCGCTGTCGACGGGGAATTCTTGAAGCTGGAATGACTGAGCGGCGGCCTGCGCGACGGTATCTTTGAGCTTCGTCGAATTGCCGCCGGGATTGGACAACATGCCAAGACGTCGCAAATCCGGCAGGAAGGCCCGCAAGATCTTGAACTGGCGCTCCGCCGGTATTTCCAGCAGCGTCCCGGTCATATTGGAGGCGGTGAGACTATGCTTCGACGGGTCCAATATCATCATATACACGATGGGAATGTCGACGATCTCGAGCTTGGCTGCCAGGGCGGCTTTCAAGCCCACGGCGACGACGAGGGAGGCTTCCGAGGCCCGGATCTTCCTGGCGAGTTTCCGGCCCTGTTCCAGATCGCCCTGCATATCGTACTCGGGATAGCTCAGGCCCGATGGCGCCGTGGATTTGAAGCCGGTGATGGCTTGATCATAGGCACTGATGCTGGAGGATTTGAGAATGGCGATTTCCGCTGCCTGAGCTGCCGGGGTGCCGGAGAGGCCGTAGCCGGCCGCGAGGGCGATCGCCAGCATACACCGCGTGGCGGTGCGATCCATGCCGGTGATGAGGCGTCCTAAGACCATAAGGACATTCATATGCAGCAGACAGCCTTTTCCTTCCGACTCAACTCGTGCGAGGGTCGTCTCCTGGTGCCGCACTCGCACTGCGACCGGAGATTGCGCGAACGGTTCCCAGCACATGCACCGCCTTGCCGGCGTGATCGCGGACGATGTATCCGATCCAGATGCACGACAGCACCAGGCCGTCGGATCGCTTCACCCGATGCTGGAA
>DASVBB010000072.1:0-18005 GCA_036376045.1 Nitrospira sp. | reverse complement strand
TGCCATGGCGCCTTCATTGCCCCACAACTCCACTTTCCAATCGAACACTGCCTCGTAAAATTCCTTGGCCTTCTTGAAATCCGACGCCGGAATCTCGAACAACACGACTTTGTTTTTCATCGCTTCCTCCTTCCAGCGGCATCTTCAGGGAGGGTGCAAGGCCGGCAACGCCTTTCTGTCAACGTGGTGACGGCCAGTGATAGCCGCCTTCCCCGCGGAGACGCATTTCCGCCCCTCCGGACAAACTGGGCCTTACACCATTATCATGCAGACACGGATAAACAACTCTTGGGATCCCCAGTCCCAGAGTCAACAGCTGCTATCAGGCGCAGGTAGGCAGCAGGGAGTCTCGCGATCTATAGAGTTCCCTAGTTCATCCCCTTGCTCCTCTGTTCTACGTTTAGCGATTGCGCCCATTCATGAGTCATTCGGAGGTGACAGCATGAGCATGCACGACTACAAGGGCCACCAGATCACCTTGATACCGAGCCCGGAGGGCTCGCTGTGGGCGTGTCAGTATGTGATCAGAGCGACCGGCCGGACTGAAGTGGACGGCTTCCCGGGCCGGACCTATTTTTCACGCGAGGAAGCCGAGTCTGCTGCTCTAGCGAGGGCGAAGTGGTGGATTGATGACGCTTATCACGGCGCACAACATCAGGACTTGATGTCGTAGGCCAAGAGGGCCCGGGAACGTCCTTTTATACGATTAAGCGTGGACGCCCCCGCAGTAGGGGCAACGGATGCGGCCGCTGCTCATGCAGTAGCCGCAGGTTTGCATTTGAGAAATTTCGTCTGCATGAGTGGGTTGTGTGTACCAGCTTCCGCGGCCCTGGCACTGGGAGCACATCACCGACCCAGAACCTCCGCACTGACCACAGGCCTGGCCGCCTTGCGAAGAGAAAGACCCGCCTTGCGGTGTGATCGGGCCGGCCGGCCCGGACGCCTGCAGTAGTTGCGCTACCTTGATCGCGACCCACGGCACCGGGTTCAAACCGAATGCGTTCAGCATTAACAGGATCCACACGACAATGGTCCAGGCAAGCAACAGGTTGAAGAGCGCTATCTGCCCTAAGGAAAGAGGGAGCTGCTTGCCCATTCGCAGCCGAACCCAGGCGACAATGGTGGGAAGAAAATACATGAACCACTGCGACATCGCACTGAAGAAGTGTGATTCCATGGGGCCTCCCGTCAAGGATGATCCAAAGGAACTGTCGTGCGCTGTTCAATAATTTAATTCAACGGCGGTTCTCACCGTTTCCGTTTGTGAATGCCAATCTTGTTACCGTCTGGATCGAGCACGATCGCGGCCTTACAGCCGGGCAAGTCGAAGGGCTCATGGGCAAACGGCACGTTCCAGCGCCGGAGATGTTCGATGGTCTCGTCGAAGTCCTCCACTTCTAGCGCGAGGTGAGGGCCGTCGCCAGATGGTTTCAGGAACGGTTCCTTTCCGATGGCGAGTGTATGAGGACCGATCTCGTACTCGATCCAGAATCCGTCGGGGAGATCGAGGGACATCGCAGGAGTCAGCTGCAGGACGTTCTCGTAAAACGCGCGTGACCGCTGGCGATCCGTTGCCGGATAGACAATAAAAGCAAATTCGACGACTCTCATTGGCAATGACCTCCTGTGCGAATCTGGCGGGCGGGAAGGCGGGACATTTTACTTTTTTGCCTGAAGAAGGTCTATCGCGCCCGGCTGCGCTTGCGTCCTCTCGCGAACGGATAATAGAGGGAACAGCGTAGGAGTTTGCGCCCTTCGCCCCGGCCGGCGGGGTGCTCACGGTCTGCTATCCTTATTCGTAGGCAGATGGTTGAGAAGGAGGGGCACAGATCATGACACGCTTCATCGGCTGCATTCTGGTGGTGATGCTGTTCCATGCGGCGGACGTACAGGCGCAGGGGTATCTCGATGGTCTCATGAATCGAGCCACCGAAAGCGCCAAGCGCAAAGCGCAGGACCGGGTAAACCAGAACATCGACCAGTCCATTGACAAGGCGATCAAGAAGACCGAGGACACGGTCAAATGTGTCGCAACGGATCAAGCGTGTCTCAGGAAGGCAAAAGAGGAGGGAAGAGAAGTCGAGATGGTGGAAAATCCAGCCGCCGCTGACACCATGAAATGTCTCATTACGGATGCCGGTTGCATGAAGCAGGCGAAGGCACAGCGTAAGAAGGTTCAGATTGTCGAAGAACATCAACTCGACGCGTTGCGTTGTTCAACGATCGATACCGAGTGTCTCGCGCGTGCAAAGGCACAGGGGAAGAAGGTCGAGATCATCGACTAGACAGGGCTGGCCACTCAGTTAACTCTATTGGCCTCCTCACTTCACCTGATGTGCGGCCGCACGGCCATATAGTCGGGTTCGGGTAACAACAGCCAATTCGTGACTCCCTTCACGCCTTCGACGCCGGAAGCGGCTTGAACTGCGTTACGCCGCTCCTCATCGCCCGAGACCACTCCGAGCAACACCGCACGCCGGTCTAGGACGGTCACGTTGATCCGGCTGGCCACGACTCCCGGGGCCAGCTTGAGGGCTGCTGCAAGTTCAGCGTGAATTGTCATATCTGACGTCGTACTCGAGTCGGAGTTGGGCTGTGACTGTGAAATTGGCAGGTAGACATCGACCGATCGTAGACCGGTGATGCCGCGCGCAATGCGCTGGATGGTCGCTGCCTGGTCGGGCGTGTCGACATGGCCGGTGACATAGCCGCGCTCCATGAGCACCTCCGGCGAGAGGGACAAGCCGGCCAACCCCGCTTCGCCGATGAGTGCGGCGCGCAGATTGGCCTTCAGCCGGTGGTCGCGCGCTTGAGCGGGGCCGCTCAATTCGCTCGAGGCCGACTTATACATCAGCGAGTACGGGCGGGCGCCTCCGCACCCTACTGTGATGAAGAAGGCGGCGAGCAGGCAACCTGTCAACAGATGTTTGGTCATCGGTCTTTCTCCAAAGAACGATTCGCACAACAGTCCGCGCTACGACGGTCGCATGATACGGCCACAGAATCAGGGGTTGCCACAGGAAAAGCGCATGGCCTAGGCCCTCGGGAATACACGATTCGCCAGCCAGAACACGTATGTGCCATACCAGATCGTCGGAAGCCAAGAGAGAACGGCAAACATCCATGTCACGGTCTCCAACCCGTGAGCAAGCCAGGCCAGGCATACGAATAAAATCGTCAGCACCAGATGCGGAAGTATGGCCCACAGGACTCGGCGGTGCGGAGTGAAATGGTAGGCGACAATCAAGCCGCCGACCAGCGCGAGCAGCGCATAACACGTGAAGAGCTTTTGATCCGACGCTTGCCAATAGGCGGCACCGAATGCCACGGCAATACCTGCGTCTAACATCGTATCCCGCCAATTGCCCTGGGGCAGTTGGTCGGAGCCGAGATCGCTCTGCAAGTAAAAGAAATCGATGCAAAAGAGCAGGGTGATGGATATTTCAACGACCTGGAGCGGTCCCCATCCCTCTGTGACATGGAGGACATCGTAGAGCATCGATCCCAGCACAGCAGGATACAGCTGCGTGTACGTGAATCGGTGCCAGGCTGAGAGTTCTTTAAGTCGCACTAGCGGGAGCGGCCCGCGACGCCTTGGAGGGGAGCTTCCGGGTGTTGCACGTTCTGCATGGGGGTCTTCATGGATGGAATCCTCGCAAGGATGGACTTATGGCGCACGTTTCCAACTCGGGTCGGGATCGAACTCGGTCATTTCGACAACGAGTGCCGCGGTATTTTGACCAAGATCCTTTTGGTATACCACTCCGTCCTGGTTGACCATGAAGCTCACCACACCGGACATTCCGTAGCTGGCGGGGTAGGCGAGGACGGCAAACCCCCCGAGCATTTTACCGTTGACCTGATAGTCGTAGGCGCCTCCCGGCGCATTCTTCCCTTGCTTGGTGAGCATTCGATACAGATAGCCATGAAAGGGCGTCAACAGAGCGGAGTCCGACATGACGGGCCCATCGCTTGAAGCGGCTGCGAGCAAGGGGCCGACCGGACTCAAGGGCTCCTCTTCGCCGGTTTCCCAATACAGGCCGTCATGCTTGCCGGGTGAGCTGTTGAATTTCGAGGCGAATTCAGGAACTCCGTCACCGTCCGCATCCTGCGTGGCGTACTCACGCTCTGCGTCCACGATCGCAAGACACACCTGGATAGCGGCAAGCTCATTGCGGCCGATGTGCCGGTTCAGGATCTCTTCGAGGGCATGTGTCGTATCGAAGCGCCAGCCTCCTGGCGATTGTACGAGATTGATAGGCATCGGCCACTGGTCGCGGCCGACGGTTAAGACCGCGCGCGTGTTGTTGTCTTTAAACACGACCTTGTGGGCGTCCGCGTATGAGTTAAGAAACTCTTTACGCCATTGTGCATCCGCAGCGGCATCGCCCGAGTCGAACAACTTCAAACCATCGGCGCCTAACAGTGTTTGGAAGACAGATGGATCGTTCAACCTGACGGTTTCCACGAACGCTTGCATGCCCTCCTCAGCGGAAGAAAACGTCGTTTGTTTGAAGAATTCATTCGAGGCCGCAGAAGGTGCCGCGAACAACAGGACGGTGAGAATCACGAACGTCAATCGTTCGACCTGAACGGAAAGTCGCATTTCACCTGCCGCGGTGACCGCCGCCTCCGCCGCGATGGCCGCCGCCTCCATGACGGAATCCTCCACCGCCACCGAACCTGCCACGGTTGAAGCTGCCGTTGCCGCGAGTCCCGTAGTTATATGCAGATCCTCCATGGCCGACGCCTTCAAAGGCATGCGGTCGAAGTTCGCCACCGCGAATTCCCGAAGGGGAGGACATGGGCGGGCGGCCGCTCGCAAAGTTGCCTCGAGCGTTGGTACGATTTCCGAAAGTTTCACGGGTTCCGCGAGAAGCCGGAGGGGGATAGTGTCCGCGGAAATCCTGTCGGACCGGAGGGGATGCGGTCGTACGCCCATACTGCTGACGCAACGCGGCTTCCCGATAGGGCACGCCTCGACGGTGGACAGAGTCGTGGCTCCAGGCCCTGGTGGCTGTGTTGTGATAGTAGAAATTGTTGACGGACACCACATTGACCTGCCGGCGCGTCCAGTCGAACGTGCCGAAGAAGAAACCGGTTCCGACGGTCACGCCGGGTCCCCACACATAGCCGACACGGGGTCCTATGAAGTAGCCGGGCCATGGCCGCCAAAACACGGGAGGATAGGACGGCCACCACCAGGGGCCATAGATGACCATGGGATCATAGTAGGGGACATATACGACTTGTGGGTCCGGCGATGTGATCGAAATGTTCTGCGCCTCCTGGTCGATACGAACCTGGTCGGCCGACTGGAGGGTACCGTTGGCTGATGCGCGCTGACGTAAGTTCTGAATGGTGTCTATGACTTCGGGCTGCTGCGACAGGAAGGCATCGCCGAGTCGCTCCGTCCACTCCAGTTTCTCATCCATCATCGCGAGCACGTTCGGGAATGCTACCAGCGATTTCACGCTGGGCTCCCAAGTGTATTGATCGATCGCTTTCACCGCCTGGTCGCCCTGAAGCGTGGAGTGTGCTTTTACCCAGCGGGCTGCCTCGACAATTTCCAGGGGGTAGGTCGAAGCCATTAAAATTTGTGACAGCAGCGAGTCGGGATACAAGGCAAGCGGTGCCAGCATCTGATCGAGTTCCTGCTGCGTGAACAGCACCTTATCTTTAGTCCCACGTTCGGGCGTGGTGAATTCCATCGAGGTGCGCTGCTTGGCCGTCGGCGGCGCCGCATCAGGGTTATAGATGCTGTCATACTCGCTGCAATCATCGGATTCTTTTGGTGCGGTCGTCCAGAAGTCGCCGTGAGGGCTGTGGCAACGCCAGACGTAGGCTGCGACGGGACTTACTGAAAGGAACAGCAGATGCACGGCAAACGCAATGGCGACGAGGTCAGCCATGCGGCTCTGCTCCTGCTTTTTGACTATGCAGGATGCCGTTTCCATGTCTGTCATACTATACGCCAGCAAAGCCTTTCGTCATAGTTTGGCATGGCAGTGCCGGCTAAGGCGTGCCGTAAGTGGACGCATGAAACTACCTCTGGATAAAGGAGGGAGCATGTGAGTTGAGTCCGCCTCGGGGGTATGAACACCCTGATAGCTATGCGTGTAAGGGCGGGAACCGAGGGGAGGGTGGCAATCGCGATCCCGGAGAGCATGGGAGCCTCCGATGTTTTACGGAAGGTGCACGCGACACCGAGCGGAAATGCAACCATCGGACCGACGCTAACTCGCTGTACTTGCTCGTGAGTCCTGCCGTAAGGACCGAGATCTTACTGTGGCAATCGTGTCAGGGTGTGGCAAATTAGCGGCGGTGCGTTTCTAAAGGATGGACGGGCGATCCGGGCACTGTTCTATTCGTTGAGAGAGCTAAGGCGTCGTCGATTCGGACTGCTGGCGCGTGCGGTCCGCAGCGCCTTTGAGCACATCTTCCGTCTGTCGAGCATTGTCCATTGGTGTCCTCATGTTCTGAATCATCGCGTCTGTGTTTGAAGAAGCGGGAGACTCTTCCACATGTTTGTTGGTGGCCGAGCCGACCGGTTTGGGCGGCGGGCCCTGCCGCTCACAGGCTACTCCCGTGAGCAGAAATACAATTCCGATTGCCAGAGAAGCTGGAGTGTTTGCATATCTCATGATGTTCTCATAGGATCACGGGCAGAAAGCACTACGATATGCCGCCTGAGCAATCACCTGGCAAAGGAACCCTCATCGTTGCGGCCTTGATCGTGCTGGGGATTGTGTTTGCGGGACATTGGATCGTCAGCTACGTTCAGTCGACGAATCCCTGGGCGATTATCCCCTGGTATGGCGTTGCCGCAGTGTTGATCATCGTGCTCGGTAACCTGTCCCGCGGGCGCGGCTAGGGCGAATTGGCCCTCTAGCGTGTTTGTCCCGCCCGTGATCAATGGAGGAGAGGGGATTCAGTGCTATGGAGCTTTGCACTGGATCAGCATCTTTTTTTCAGGCTCGCCGCCAATTCCCCCTCTTGCCGTTGTGTTCTCTGCTCCAGACGCGGCGGGAACGACGTCGTGTCCATCGGGACACAATTTGTGTGCGTCGGTCTCGCAACCCTCTATGGTCTGGCATGAGATGGCATAAACCATTTTGCCATTTGGTCCGATGAATTCTGTCTTGGGTGCGGCGATGCATGACGCCAGAGTGAGTAAGGCGAAAACCACTCCAATCGTCGGCATGAATGACACCTTCCTCCGGTTCATCCCCGATACTCTAGCCAAAGTGTGACATGCGCGCAACCTCGGCGTCCCCCCGAGCCTCTCCTGAATGGTTCCGTGACTCTGGTCTTCCCTCACGACGCTTTCTCCGGACGAGCCACAGACCTGCTCCCCATGGCGGCTCCCGCGAATGCACCAATGGTATTCATCAGGACGTCGGTCATTGAAGGAAATCGGACGGGTGAAAATACTTGGTACAGCTCGCAACTCATGGAGAGTAGCAGCCCCACGATCGCTGCCTCGCACATCAGCGTAAGGCCATGTGCCGCTCGCACTCTCGCATACGCAACGCCTAGCGGAATGTAGAGCAGGCAGTTTGCGACGGTATCGCGGAGCAGCCAGTGGGGTGATCGCACCACATCAAGGAGCGGAACCCACCTTACGCGCCCCCACTGGGGAGCTTCTACCCACCAAGGAACGCTGCAAACAACGATGATCAGAAGCACCCAACCGATCAACACAATTGTCCAGACAGGCATTTGCTGGGACAACGCCATTCCCCGACGGCTGTAAAACGCGTTCGAGAAACGTAGCATGTCCTGGCTGTTCGCGAAAGGTGAGAACGAGGAGGATGGTTGCACTCAGGCTTACAGACTAGGGCAGTTTACCCGGCGCATGGCGCACTGCCGACGCTGCGTTAATGCTGATGCTGGTGTGTACCGTGCTCGCCACTGTGCTGATGGTCGTGGCGCTCGGTGTCGGAGCCATGCTCGTGAGCATGTTCATGCACGTGCTCGTGTTCATGACTGTGGGGCTGAGCCTGTGCATGGGTATGCTCGTGGTTATGGACGTGCTTATGAGAATGAGCGCCTTTCATGGGTAATACTCCCTATTACACGGGTGTCTGAATCGTACCACCAGTTCCTGAGTCGCGGAATAGGTGGTGCTTGCTAGTGCGGGTGCTCTAGGTGCCGCGTTGCTTCTTCTTCTCGCCGACGGGCAAGCTGGGGTCTGGCGGAAGCATACGCACCTATGCGTTCGTTCAGTCGCTACGGTGAAGCTGTGGTGTCATACATGGCGAGTGCCTTGCGCACCTCGTCAGGAGCGGAGTTCCGGTTGTACTGCAGCTCCATCGTGAGCATGCGACTCACGGGAGTGCCGAATTCCTGTTCGTCT
Organism: Nitrospira sp.; assembly: GCA_036376045.1. Lineage (GTDB taxonomy): Bacteria > Nitrospirota > Nitrospiria > Nitrospirales > Nitrospiraceae > Nitrospira_C. The sequence continues at coordinate 9,646 of DASVBB010000072.1, read as the reverse complement.
TTCCAGTCCGCGCCGCGTTCCATCAGCAGCCACATCGCACGCCAGCACTTCTGATACGCGGCCCATGCGACGGGCCCGCCTTCGCGATCGCGCTTTTTGATGTCTGCGCCTCGCTCGAGCAGCAGTTTCAACGTTGTCAGATCTGAGTCGCTGGCAGCATTCAAAACCGTCCACCAGACAGGCCTCTGCGCATCGTCAAGTGCGTTCGGATCAGCGCCGGCATCCAACAGCAATTGTGCAAATCGTGGACTTCGATAGAGCGCAAGCGTCAAGGGGCGGCCCGGCGGTACGTTGGGATTGCCACCGGCTGCTAAGACGGTGCGGATGATCTCAAAGGATGCATCGGTATCGTCGGTGTTCGACATGGCAAAGTCGAACAACGTCATATCGTTTCCATACGGCTTATTGAGATCACCCGCTCCCGGAATCAACTGCTTCACGTGCTCGACGTCGTGATCGTACATAGCATTCGCCAACTTCAGCTGGGCGCCTGAAAAATAGTCCGCGCCGCGCCACCCTCGTTCCCAGATGGCATGCTGAACCTGCTCGTAGACCGGTCCGATCACCACTTGAATCAGCGGCAACGCCAAGATCACGGTATACGTGAGTTGCTTGGAGGGAGAATCGGTATTGTAGAACAACAGCGCAAGAATGGCCCAGATGACGGGCGGTATGAACACCAACCAGGCGCCGACCGGACCCTCAGGCGCGTGACCACCCGTACCGGCGGCCAGGATCATCATCACTCCGAATCCGACGATTTCGATGGCGAGAATCGACCAGAAGATCTTGGAAAGCGGAAGCGTGGTCAGATCCCAATTGAACATTGGACCAGCCTCCTTCCTCCGATGCGAGGGTCGCTATCCTGGCAGTTTTCCCGAGGTAAATCCAGGGCCGCAGACCTGCAACGTCACAGGAAGCGAATCCTACGCAGGCCGCAAGCATTGACAATGCCGCCACGTTCACCCAGACTTTCCTCTCCAATCCCATGAGGCCCATGACATGGGTGCATCACTCGAGCATGGCCCAAGAGCGTTCGAGATTTTGATCGTGTTCGGACTGCTCCTGGTCGGATGCAGTGCTGTCTCTCCTTCGACCGAAAAGAACACCGTCCGCATTGTCGATGTGACACGGGAGGCGGTGCCTCGCCAAGTCCTTGTTGGGCAGGGAGTTGAAGTGCGATGGCATAACACATCGACTGAGCCCATTGTCATCGGTTTCCCGGCATCAACTGCGAACCGTCTCTCATGTCAGATAGGGTTCAAGTCCGAAGAGCCACTTGCCCTTACTGCTGTGATCGAGCCGAACTCTTCCGCCAGCCTTTGCTTCGCGAATCAGGGAAAATACAATTATCAAGTGCGTCGGAAGCACAATCGCGCAGGCCCATTCACGGACGAAAGGGCGATAGTATGGGTTGTGGGACGGGGAGAGAGAAATCCGGATCCGTATGAGGAATACACCAACATCACGCCTTAGCGATGAGCCTCGCCTCTCTCCGATCGTGAGGCTAGAGCTTTTCCCAGTTTGTCCCGATGGCCGACCGTGACAACCTGCAGCAACTTCACGCATGAGAAACGAACGTACTCGATCAGACAGAAAGATGTTCACCGACGGACCGCTTGCCGTTCGCTGGGGCCTCCTCATCTGCGCCTTTGCGTTAACAGGCGTCACGGTCACTTCGTGCGGGAAGAAGCCCGTACCAACAGCGCCTCCGGCACCGCTGGATTTCTCCCTGGTATTCCAGTATGCCCAGCGGGCTGCGCTTGCATACGAACAGGACGCCACCATTCAGCGGCAGGGTGGTACGGGTGTCAAAATGGCTATCAGCGGTCCGGTGTCATCCGGAATGAAAGCATACATCGAGGTCGATGATACCAAGCACCTGCAGTGGGTCGTGGTTCGGGGCACATCAAATCTCGTCAACATCAGATCGGACGTCGACTACAACAAAGTCGTGGATTCTCGACTCGGCATCCCGCTGCACAAGGGATTTGCCGATGCTGCGGTGCAGGTCTATCAGTTTGCAAAGCCGCTGCTCAAACCGGACTATGAAACTCGAGTCACCGGCCACAGTTACGGTGGGGCCGCGGCATTGATCGTCCTCATGTTGTTCAAGGAGGATGGATTCAAACTCGGACAGGCGATGACCTTCGGTCAGCCCAAAGTCACAAACCGCGATGGTGTCCGCAAGTATCGCACGCTGCCGTTGCTTCGTTTCATCAACGCCAAAGACCCGGTGCCATCGCTTCCGCCGTTCGAAGTGTTCGCAGTGCTAGATGACGGTCCTTATCAGCACCTCGGTCCGGAAGTCGTGCTGGAAGACGGGCCGAAGTATCGCTATTTCGCGGATCATGTCGCCGAGGTCGCGTCTGTATTTTCGTTTTGGGATAACTTAAAGAACCTTAGCCTTCAGGATGTGCCGGAGCATCAAATGACCACCTACCTCACACGAGTGCAGCAGAAAATCTCCGCGGCTCCCGCCGGCAAGTAAGGAACTCCTGCCTACAAATTCGCCTTCTCCTGCTCTTCCAAGGGATACACCCAGTTGGAGAACTTCCCGTCGAGGCGTCATGTGGATTCAGATAGTCTCACTCCCCAATTCCTAACGTCTAGGTGCCTTATGGTGCAAGCCCTTCATATTCGTGTGTTGCTGGCGGATGACCAGGCGATGGTTCGGCAAGCATTACGCAGTGCGTTGCAGGACTATCCCAACATCGAAGTCGTAGGTGAAGCGAGTAATGGTGAGGAAGCGGTTGCGGCTGCGTCCAAACTCTTCCCCTCAGTGATTGTGATGGACATCAGCATGTCCCAGATGGATGGAATCGTAGCGACGCGATTAATCAAGGCGCAGCATCCGCAGATCGCGGTGATTGGGCTCTCGGTGCATCGGGATCACCAGGTAGAAGCCATGCAACAGGCCGGGGCATTCGAAGTCTTAGCGAAGGATAAGGCGGTGACTGAATTGTATAGTGCTGTCCAGCGAGCGCTCGCTTCGATTCAACCGGTTCCCAGTTCCGGAGACACTGCCGTCGCGGCGTAATCTCTGTCCCATCTTTGTGCCGACCCGCCACCTTTCTGGCAGCCAGCTGTCATGAGCGAAATTTGTACACGCTCATATTGCGCCTTTGTCTTTTGAGAGCCGCGGTTTGCCTTCGCACACCTGCACGGCCGCAAGAGACAGGCTTTCAGCGAGGAGAATCGAGCAAGGAGAATTACGAAGGGGGCCCAAGTATAGCGCAGGATCGGGAGGCAGTATGTTAACAATACCTCAAAACCAATCAAATGAGCCAATTGGCCAAATGAGCCAAAGCAACCGGTACCGCTAGGGCAGAGCCAGGTTTTTGATGATCTTGCCCGTTTCAGCATCCACCCGTACGCTGCGTGACCGATTGCCGCTATCGATGAGCTCGATTTCGTAAAAGACGCGAGTCCCGGACTGCTTCAGCTGGGCTCCCACCGCTCGACCGGATTCGCTTGCCTCAGCAATTTGCACGGCTTGTGCGAGCGTGACGGAGGCGTGTCGCAACCAATAGCGCTTTCCTTGCTCCTCGGCACAAGCGCCAAACGTGAAGGCGGACAATCCGATCAGCAGGAACAAGAATACGCGCATGTGTCTTCCATTCTGTACGACATAAGAAGGGTTTCGTGATTCGGCAAGACCGTTCAGTACCCCACTGTAAAGCGCTGCCGAATATGACGCGGCCTCTCCACTTCATCGATCATCGCCATCGCATAGTCCTGGACGGAGATGCGGCTTTCGCCTGTGGCATCCTTGAGCAATTGGTCCGTCCCAAGGCGAAATGTTCCCGTCCGTTGGCCGGGAAACAAGTCGGCCGATGGTGAAAGGAACGACCATTCCAGGCCCGTTTCCTGCCGGAGCATACTGAGCGTCTCCCGTGATGCCAGCGCTCCCTGTTTGTATTCGGCCGGGAACCCCGGAAGATCCACGGACTGGACGCCGGGCCTGACTTCCAAGCTGCCCGCGCCGCCGACGAACAACAGACGCTTAATCCCGGCCTTCTTTACGCCGTTGATGATGGCTCTGGCGCCGTTGAGCTGCTGGCTATAGATGTCGGGATTGCTCCAGCCCGGATTGAAGGAGTTGATGACCGCGTCGTGGCGCGCGACGAAGCGAGCGACAGCTTCCTCGTTGTAAACATCGCCCTTCTGGGCGTGAAGCTTCGGCTGCGCTGGCAACTTTTCCGGATTCCGCACGATAGCGGTCACCTCATGGCCCCGATTCAAGGCTTCTTGCAGAATGGCGGCTCCGACATAGCCGGTTGCCCCGATCAATGCGATCTTCATGGCGTTCTCCGTTTGCCTCCGAAGCAAGTCAACACGCACAACACCATCGTGAAAGGATTCAGTCTACTGCAAACTCCGTAGACGTATCCATCGTGCATCAGTTCAACGGGGGCATGCCTTCGGACACCAGAACGTTAGCGTTCTTCAGGCGGGATCGCTCTCAGCGCGGCTGAGAACGATTGATGTGCGTCCAGATCAACCGGCCGACGTTTCGTAGCTGTGCTCGCGGATCCTTGCCGAGGGAGTTGTCCCCCTTCCAATTTTTCGACGGCCTGAACGGCCGATTCACAAATCCCCGAAGCCGGCACATTCTACGTGTTCGGGATAGACGGGTCGATGGCAAGGAGAAGGACTACAGGTTCGGGCTTCGGTGTTTTGGTTTTTCTTTGTGTTTATGGAGTATTAAGGCATCCTCAAAGGGAAACTGCGGAGCATGCACGCACGGTGACCAGATGACGGTGGAGAGTTGCGTCGAATCAGTTCCGGTGAGGGCATCTCGCGATCCCCGTGGCGCAAGGCGAGATTTCAGACAGCCCTCTCCGACCAACCCTTTTCGTCCGCAGTATCGACCTGATATCGATGGTCTTCGCGCTGTCGCAGTCCTCGCGGTGGTCGTCTATCACGCCTTTCCCGGATGGGTTGAGGGTGGATTCGTCGGCGTGGACATGTTCTTTGTGATCTCCGGGTTTTTGATCTCCACCATTCTCTGTCACAGCCTCGAGCAGGAGTCGTTCAGCTTCCTGGACTTCTATCGCCGTCGAATCCGCCGCATCTTCCCCGCGCTGCTGGTTGTTCTCGTTGCCTGCTATACCTCAGGCTGGGTGCTTCTGCTGGCCGAGGAGTACAAACAGCTTGGAAAACACATGGCAGCAGGGGCTGGTTTTGTCTCCAACCTTGCCCTCTGGAATGAGAGTGGCTACTTCGAGACCGCTGTCGAAACGAAACCGCTGCTGCATTTGTGGAGCTTAGGCATTGAGGAGCAGTTCTATATCGTATGGCCGGTATTGTTGTGGTCGGCATGCAAGAACAAATTGCCCATCGTCATACTCACCCTGACCGTGGCAGCGGTCTCGTTTGCATGGAATCTTTCGGAATATCGCGTGGATGCTGTGGCGGATTTTTATTCACCGCAGACCCGCTTCTGGGAACTGCTAGTCGGCGCGCTTCTCTCGTATGTGTTGTTTCATCACTTCACGCTATTGGCTCGAGTGACAGCCCGCATGCACGCGTGGGTAGCGAGGGTGATAGGTGTGAGCGCATTCCGGCCAGGATCCTGGCGAAGTCTGCCGAATATCTTGTCCATGTGTGGTGCGTGCCTTGTCCTGTTCAGTCTCATCACTGTCACGAGTAACACCCCTTTTCCTGGCACGTGGGCCGTGCTTCCTGTGCTCGGCAGTGTGTGTCTGATTGCGGCGGGATCGCACGCTTGGCTCAATAGAGTAGTACTGTCTCACCCCATTGTGGTGTGGGTTGGCGTCATCAGCTATCCACTGTATCTTTGGCACTGGCCGTTACTGTCCTATGCAAGAATCATTGAAGGCGAGCTTCCTGCCGTCCCGATACGGATGGCTGTCGTCGCGGCGGCCATCGTCCTTGCGTGGCTCACGTACAAGTTTGTCGAGCATCCGTTGCGTTTCAACGGGTGGGCACGGACGACAGCAGTGGCGCTGGTCGGCATCATGATCGTGATGGGATACACCGGCTATCGCACCTTCCAGTTGGACGGCCTGAAGAATCGAAGTGTGGTGGAAAGAAATGTTGACCCGGATGCGAGCGTCACCTACGACGCGAATCCGCCCGCAGATTGCGTCATCGCTGACATCAGTGAGTATGTCGTGTGCGAGAAGTATCTATCGGACAATCCGACCGGGACCGTGGTGATGTGGGGGGATTCGACCGCCGGCATGTGGCTTCCGGTGTTTTTAGACGTCGCCAAGCATCAGCACCTGAACGTCATCCGGATCGAGCATAAATCATGTCCGCCGCTCTTGGGTGTCAGAAAAACGCGTTTTGATTACCCGACGAGCAGGTTTTATTGTGACAGACACACGATGGAAGACATATTGAATTTTATCAAGCGCGTGAAACCGGATTCGATCGTGGTGCTCGCGGCCTGGAATTCATTTAGCCCATACACCAATCGGGAGTTTATTACCGACGGCGGCGAGGCGGAGGCGAATGCCGCAACCACCACGCGTGCCATTGAGCAACAGGTGCCGATGACCCTGAAAGCGTTGTCCGAAGTCAGCCGGGTTGTGGTCTTTAAGTCGTGGCCGTTCTTGCCCGAGCCGCCTGCTTATGGAGTGAATCGGCTGCCATTCTTGAAGGGGAACCAGCATATCGTTCGGGCTTCAGCTGTTGACTTCAGAAAGGACAGTGAATTCATCGAATCGGTGTTTAGGAAGATTGATGTCCCTGTCGAGTTTTTTGATCCGGCCGCCAGGATATGTGATGCGGAGAGCTGCAGCTCTGTATACAAACAGGTCAAGCTATATAAGGACTACTACCACATCACTGTAGCGGGTGCGATACAGTTCAGATCGGAAATCGAGTCATTGATTGCCGCCAAACACTCCTGACGGTCGTAGGGCGAGATTCTTTTTGATTTTTTAAGCCCATTTCCGTGTACAATCCGCGCGTGCTGTCGTCAACCATCGCTGGCGAGTTCCCAATGTTTCTCGACACCCACTTCCGGATTGCTGCCGCAGTGGTCTGTGCCTTCCGGGTCGCCGACGATAGTGCGAAGAGCAACAGTTCAAGTAGATGAACGCCTCACGCTACCATGGGGTCGATCGCTACGTTGGCAACACTCCGCTCATCCGCTTACGCCGCCTTTCAGAGCTGACCGGCTGCGAAATCCTCGGCAAGGCCGAATTCATGAATCCCGGTGGATCGGTGAAGGACCGCGCTGCGCTCGGCATCATCGAAGATGCTGAGACGAGAGGGCTGCTGCAACCCGGCGGCACCATCGTCGAGGGGACGGCCGGGAATACCGGCATCGGGCTCACGGTCATCGGCCACGCACGAGGCTACCGTTCCGTCACCGTCATTCCAGGGACCCAGTCCAGAGAAAAGATCGACCTCCTGCGTGCGCTGGGCGCGGAGGTTGTCATCGTGCCGGAGAAGCCGTATTCCAATCCGGACAACTACAACCACGTTGCCCGGCGCCTGGGGGACGAAAAGGGCTGGTTCTGGGCGAACCAGTTCGACAACACCGCGAACCGCCTTGCGCACTACCGCACCACCGGACCGGAGATCTGGCAGCAGACCGCTGGAACGGTGACTGCCTTTGTGTCCGCCGTCGGTACCGGCGGCACGCTTGGCGGAACCGCGCGGTATCTCAAGGAGCGCAACGCACAAATCGTCATCGGCTGTGCCGACCCCTATGGTGCGGCCATGTGGTCGTGGTTCACCAACGGCAACACGAATACGAATGACGGCGATTCCTTTGCTGAAGGCATCGGCCAGTCCCGCGTCACCAAAAACCTCGAAGGCCTCGCCGTGGACTGCGCGTGGCGCATTCCCGACCAGGACGCGCTCACCATCCTGTATCAGTTGCTTCGAGAGGAGGGACTGTTTCTCGGACTATCCTCCGGCATCAACATCGCCGGTGCCGTGCGTCTTGCCCTCGAGCGGGGACCGGGTCAGATTATCGCGACGATCCTTTGCGACTCTGGCGCGAAGTATCAATCGAGACTCTTCAATCCCGAATGGCTTGCAGCGAACGGATTGAGAGCGGATTTGTCCATCGATAGTCTGCTCGCCAAGTCCTGACAAGAAAAACCATTGAGGAGGCAGCCGAAGAGCACACTGACCCAGGAATGCCGCTCACTAACGGACAGTGAGTGAGCGCAAACAGGTCGTCGTTCCAGTGGCCATTGACCACACCAACCTCAGAACGCTTGCTGGTGCTTGGGTCGAGCACGGAGAAGGTATGGTCTTCAGTTCGATGCGGGAGCGTGCATCAAAGGATCGGGGCTAGCGCTTCATTGATGCGATGACCCTGTGCCTCCGTGATCATGCCGCGCAGTATCTTCATGAATCGCGGTTGCTCGATCCCTGAGATGATGTATTGCCAACGATAGGCTTTGAGGACCACGGTCTCGATCTGATCGATCTTTTCGGAGCTGAATGAACGTTCACAGATCGTGAGAAAGTACTGGGTGTCCGCTTCGGCCTGAGCTTGCAGGATGTGGTCCAGGGCGCTTAGCAGCGCGATCAGATCGTTCACTGCGTGATCCCGCTGCTCGGCGGTCAGCTTCCCGTCTTCACGGCACCATTCCAACTCATCCAGAATCGCATGCTGAGATTCCTCTTTCCAGTGATAGAGGAAGACATCCTTGTAGAGTGGGGATGCATGATCAGTTGGTTCAATACTTTGCATGTAGTGTGCTTGAGTGAACAGTTCGATGTGACAAGTAAGGGCCAGCACCGCCCACGTGGATTTGCCCAACACGACAGAGGCCACGTCGTTCGGCCGGGGTACGAAACGGTAACCCGGTAGCATTCCATCGGCGATCAACCGATCGATGCGCCGGAAGAGCTCTTGATGCTTGAGCTCTTCATCACTGAAACGCACCAGGGCTTCCAGGGCGGTTTGGTCGCTCAGCCAGTGATCACGGCTGAGTTCAAGAATCTTGGCATTGATAAACCTCTCCACCAGACCAAACATGTTGGCATAGGTCCGACCCTGTATTTGGCTCATGAGCCGTTGTTCTTCTTCCTTCAGGAAGTCCAGTAGATGAACTTTCGACAGGCCGTCCGGGAGGAATTTCATTGAGAAATCAAACTGTCCGCCGCGAATGACATCTGTGTCGATGTCCCAACGGATTCGTTTTGAAGCTTCAATGCATTGTGAATAGCGAGAGGGATCTAGCGGAACGGCTGTCTGCAACACGATGTGTGCTCCTCCTCGCGGAAATAAATCTGATGTAGATGTAGAGGTATTACAGTGTATCTCATTAATTTGGTGAGTGTCGCGTAGATTCACGATGGTGGGTCATCCGATTGGAACTAGCGCTCCGTTGATTTGGCTGGTGGCGCCAGAAGCGAGGAACATCAACGCGTGGGCGATGGAATCGGGCCGGGCCCATTTGGACGGATCGGCGGCCGGCATCGCCCTTCGGTTGGCAGGCGTATCGATCGTGATCGGCAAGACCGCATTGACCGTGACACCGGAACCTTCCAGCTCTGCCGACAGTGTGCGGATCAATCCGATCAGGCCTGCTTTCGAAACGATGTAGGCGGCTGCTCCTGGAAATGGTTCAAGCGCGGCCCGGGCGGCCACGTGCACGATGCGTCCCTGGCGCCGCTGCAGCATGGACGGCAACACCGCCTGTGA
>DASVBB010000070.1:0-19127 GCA_036376045.1 Nitrospira sp. | reverse complement strand
GTCCAGCGACGAGGCGAATGCGACCAACCCGTAGCGCGAGACCCGTCCGTAGGTCGGCTTGAGGCCCACCACGCCGCAAAACGCAGCCGGTTGTCGAATCGATCCGCCAGTATCCGAACCGAGCGCCGCCACGCATTCCTCTGCGGCCACTGCCGCAGCAGAGCCACCGCTCGATCCACCGGGCACGCAATGCAGGTTCCAAGGGTTCCGGCTCGGGCCGAAGGCGGAGTGTTCGGTCGAGGACCCCATCGCGAACTCGTCGAGATTCGTTTTGCCAAGCAGCAGGTAATCCTGGGCCCGCAACTTCGCGACCACGGTCGCATCGTATGGGGGAATGAATTGTTGGAGCATCCGTGACGAGCAGGTCGTCGGCACCCCTTCCGTACAGAGATTGTCCTTGACGGCCAAGGGCATCCCCGTCAAAGGCTGAGTCTTGCGCCAGCCTTTGAGCCTGGCGTCCAACTCGGCCGCCTGCTGCAGGGCCGCGTCTTTCGCCTGCGTCACATACGCCTTGACCTTGGGCTCAACCTGTCCGATGCGAAGCGCATACGCACGCACGATCTCCACAGCCGTTACTTCTCCAGCCGTAAATTTCTTCTGCAACTCGCAGAGGGACAGCTTATGGAGCGACATGGAAGCCTACTTGGTTTCGATGATCCGATTCTTGTCGTTCACTCGAACGATTTTCGGTGAATGCTTCTTGATTTCTTCATCACCGTAATACTCGTAGCAAAAAATGATGATCTGATCGCCGACGGCCGCCTTGCGGGCCGTCGGACCGTTCAACACGATTTCCCCGCTTCCCCGACGACCGCCGATGGCATAGGTCATGAATCGCTCGCCGTTGTTCAGATTCGAGCAAATGATCGCCTCATACGGCAAGATTGCCGCTGCTTCCATCAGATCTTCGTCGATCGTCAGACTGCCTTCGTATTCAAGATGGGCACCGGTGACGGTCGCCCGATGAATTTTGGATCGGAGCATTTGTCGAAACATCGTGACTCCAGCCTCGCTATGCTTACGCCTACCGCTCCTCGATGATTCTCGGCACAGAAAAACCGTCCGCTTCTCGCTCAGGTGCGTTCGCCAGCGCCTTCTCCACGGGGAGGGACGGGCGGACAACGTCATCCCGGAATACGTTCGCCTGTCCCAGCACCGTCGCAGTCGGCTCGATTCCTTCGGTGTCGTATTGCTTGAGCGTCTCCACGTGCGTCAGGATCTGACTAAGTTGCTTCGCGAACGCTTCTCTTTCGGCCGGCGACAGCTCCAGCCGTGCCAATTTCGCCACTTTCTCAACGTCCTCCAGAGTAATTTTCATCGCGCTCTTATCCCTTTGCAGATGTTCGAAATGGTCTTCCACCCATTTTCAACATCTACCCTCACCCACCACCCCGACGTGCTAAGAAGCACGCCTTGCCCGATTATTCCACCGTCACGCTCTTGGCCAAATTCCTCGGCTGATCGACGTCCGCGCCTCGAAGCACGGCAATGTGGTAGGCCAGTAATTGTAACGGAATCGTGAACAGAATCGGCGACATCAACGGATGAGTATCCGGAATCGTGAAGACCGCATCAGCAGTCTTTCCTAATTCTCGCTCGCCTTCGGCGACCAACGCAATGACGGGCGCCCGGCGCGCCTTGACTTCCATCAGGTTACTCACGGTCTTTTCGTAGAGTCGGTCCCGTGGAGCGAGCACGACCACGGGCATGTCGCGATCGATCAGCGCAATCGGCCCATGCTTCATTTCACCTGCGGCATAACCCTCCGCGTGGATATAGGAGACTTCCTTGAGCTTCAACGAGCCTTCAAGCGCGATCGGATAATTGATGCCGCGCCCGAGAAACAAGAAGTTGCGCTTCTTGTAATAGCGCTTCGCAATGGCCACGATTTCGGCTTCACGGCCTAACACCGCTTTCACCAGGGTCGGCAGTCTCACGAGACGGTCCAGCCATGCCTTCCCATCGGCCTCGTTCATGACATTGCGGACACGGGCCAGATGGAGCGCGAGCAAGTACAGCGCAGTCAACTGGGCCGTAAAGGCCTTGGTCGAAGCCACGCCGATCTCCGGGCCGCAATGCGTATAGAGAACCCCGTCGGATTCGCGCGCCAGCGTGCTTCCCACAACGTTCACGATCGACAAGACGCGCGCTCCTTTTTCCTTGGCTTCGCGTGCGGCCGCGAGCGTATCGGCCGTTTCGCCGGATTGTGAAATCGTAATGAACAGATCGTTTTTCCCCACCAAGGGATCGCGATAGCGAAACTCGCTGCCGATATCGACCTGAACGGGCGTCCGGACCATTTCCTCCAACAGATATTTGCCGACCAGGCCCGCATGCCAGGAGGTGCCGCAGGCCACGATCCAGATCCGGTCGACTTCCTGAAGCTCGCTGGGCGTGAGGCCGATGTCGGCCAAGTCGGCTTCGCCTGTGTCGTAAGAGTATCGTCCGCGCATCGTGTCCAGAATCGTTTGCGGCTGCTCGTTGATCTCCTTCAACATGAAATGAGGATAGCCGCTTTTCTCCGCCGCAGAGGCGTCCCAGGTGACTCGAGTCGTCTTTCGAGACACCTCCCGTCCATCCGCCGCCATCACCTGCACGTCGTCTTGAGTGACGACCGCCACATCGCCTTCCTCCAGATACATGACGTCGCGCGTATGCGCGAGCATGGCCATGACATCGGAGGCGACATAGGACGCCTGCTTCGTCCGCCCGACCACCAGCGGACACCCCGACCGCGTCGCGATCACGCGCTCCGGCTCTTTTTCACAGATCACAGCGAGGGCGTAGCTGCCGCGCACTTCTTTGACCGCGGCACGCACGGCTTCAGCGAGTTTCAACCCGCGTTGCAGATGCTTGTCGATAAGATGGGCCACCACCTCCGTATCGGTTTCCGACTGAAAGGCATAGCCCTCTTTTTGAAGCTGCTGTTTGAGCGGCTGATAATTTTCAATGATGCCGTTATGCACGAGCACACATCCGTTCGATCGATGAGGATGCGCATTCTGCTCCGACGGCTTCCCGTGAGTCGCCCAGCGGGTATGACCGATGCCAATGAAGCCGTTGATGGCCTTCTCGGCGAGCGATTTTTGGAGATTCGCGAGCTTCCCGACGCTCCGCCGGACCTCAATTTTTTCGCCCTGCATCACGGCCACGCCGGCCGAGTCGTACCCGCGGTATTCCAATTTGGCCAGGCCGGCAATCAGGATGGGGACCGCTTCCTGGTTTCCGACGTATCCGACAATGCCGCACATTGCATCAACTCCCGGATCGTAATATAGACTCAGGTTCGTCTCTTCGACGCCTTCGCTTTTCGGGCGCTGGGTTTGACCTTTTTCGCCTTGCTCTTCGGCAAGGACGCTCGCGAGGTCGGAACGCTGCCCTCCGCAAGCAGAGCCCGACGCTTTGCCGCCCAACCCGGCCGGGTCACCTGCACCACGCGAGAGATCACGAGCGAGTCGAGGGGGACGTCTTGAGTCACCGTCGTTCCTGCAGCGATCACAGAACCGGCGCCCACCGTGACCGGGGCAACCAATTGGGTGTCACTGCCGATAAACACTCCGTCTTCGATGATGGTTTCGGCCTTCCGCACACCGTCATAATTACATGTGATTGTGCCGGCGCCAATGTTGACGCCTTTCCCGATTTTGGCATCCCCGAGGTAGCTGAGATGGTTGGCTTTCGAGCCTTCTCCAATCTCGGTTTTCTTGGCCTCGACAAAATTGCCGACTTTGGCCCCTTTCCGTACCAGCACGTGAGGACGCAGATGCGTGAAAGGGCCCAGCGTGGCATCGTCTTCAATCTGGGAGTCGCGAAACACGCAATGGTCGAGAATCTCGACCCGATTGCCGATGGTGCAGTCCGTGATGCGGGAACCAGACCGCACGACGACATCTTCCCCGATCACCGTCGCGCCTTCCAGCATCACGTTCGGATACAGCACGGTATCTCGTCCGATGGTAACACCCGCGTCGATCCACGTCGATGCAGGGTCGATCATCCGCACGCCGGCATCAAGCCAACGATGGCGGATCTGCCGCCGGACGACCTGCTCGGCCTCGGCCAATTGCAACCGCGTGTTGACGCCGAGCCCTTCGTTGGGATCTTCGAGCGTGACGGCCGCCACCCGTCGGTCCTGCTCAACCGCCATCTGCACGATATCCGTCAGATAAAACTCTCCCTGGGCGTTGGTGGGCTGCAACTGGTCCAAGGCGGAAAACAAAAAATCACCTTCAACCACGTAGGTCCCGACATTGATCTCATGGATCGCTTTGACCGCGGCGTTGGCGTCGCGATCTTCCACGATGCGCGACACGCATTCATCCGATGATCGCACGACCCGACCGTAGCCGCTCGCATCGTTCAAGAGAGCGGTCAGAATCGTGACAGCGGCTTCCTGCCGTCGGTGCACCTCGAGCAACTCGCGGAGCGTTGATTCCCGTAACAGAGGGGTATCGCCATTGAGGATGATAAATTGCGCCGGCATCGACCGTCCCGATTCCAGGAACACCGGTCTCGCCTGCAGGACCGCGTGACCGGTCCCCAACAACTCTCGCTGTTCGACGATCGAGAGGGGGACTTGCCCGTTTTTTCCTGCCGTGGACTCCTTGATGACCTGGCTGACCTGATCGGCTTGATGCCCGACGACCACCACGACCTGATGGCCGGCGACGCGCTGCGCCAGTTCCACCGCGTAGAGGACCATCGACCGTCCCGCAACGGGATGCAGCACTTTGGCCTGCTTGGACTGCATCCGTTTACCCAACCCGGCCGCCATGACGATGGCGGCGACTCCCGCCACTGGACGGTCGCCATGCAGCACCGGCCTGGCCTTGGTCTCTTGCACCTGAGAGCGGCTCATCCGATCGGCACTCCGGCTTCTGGTTGCTTGACGGGACCTCCCCACCTGGCCTCGGGGTCAGACGTTCCCAGGGACGGTGACGGCGAATACAGCCCGCCCGATACGATCAACTTCATGGCTTCTTCCACACTGATATTGATTGCCGTGACTTCGCGTTCAGGCACGAGGAGGAAATACCCGGAGGTGGGATTCGGAGAGGTTGGTACATACACGTGCACGAGCGGCTCCTGAGCCAGATCCTGCATATCCCCTTTTGTCACGCCCGTCACGAATGCAAAGCAGTAATGCCCGTTCTTGGGAAATTGGATCAGGACCACCCTGTGGTACGAGCCACGTTCCGAGAACGAGAGGATGTCCATCATGGATTTCAACGTCGAATAGATTCCCCTGACCAATGGCACCCGGTTGAGCCACCCTTCCCAGAGTTTCACAATCTGCTTGCCGATGAAATTGGCCGCAAATAGGCCGGTCGCAAACACCAAGAGGATCAGCGTGACGATCCCAAGGCCCGGCACATAATGATCAGGTACCAGTTGAGCCAAAAGATCCCCAAGGATGCCGTCGACGGCGACGAAAAGCGTCTTCAAAATGAGGATCGTTCCCCAGATGGGGGTAATGACGAGTAACCCCGTCAGAAAGTAGCGTTTTAGCGAGGCTTTCAACATAAATGACGTCAGACAAAAGACCGCTGTTCATCATACAGAGATTGGTAGGATGCCCGCAAGGGTTTTATTGCTATTTTCAATAACTTGGACTACTATCCCGCGCGTTTTGCCGGTGCACCAGGACGTTATGGATCAGAGACGAAAACGGAGACTTCCAGGTGGGATATTTTTCACTCTGGAAGGCCCGGAAGGCAGTGGAAAGAGTACGCAGATTCGTCACCTCGGCAAGGCACTTCGGAATGCCGGGTATTCGGTGACCACGACCCGGGAACCGGGGGGGACGAAGGTCGCTGAAGCCATTCGAGAAATCCTGCTCTCAGCCACATCGAGTGAGCCGATCACGTCCGAGGCCGAAGCCCTTCTCATGCTTGCAGCCCGCAGTCAGCATGTCGCGCATCTGATTCGGCCCGCGCTGGCCAAAGGATCGATTGTGCTCTGTGATCGCTTCGCGGATTCCACACTCGCATATCAAGGCTTCGGGCGCGGGCTTTCACTCTCGTGGTTGCGAAGGGCCAACCGCGCCGCCACCGCCGGCCTGACCCCGCACCTCACCTTGCTCCTGGATGTCGCGGCACCCGTAGGGCTGAAGAGACGCGGCCGAGCGCGGGGCACCGCAAACCGGTTGGATCGAGAATCGCTGACGTTTCATCAACGGGTGCGTCGAGGCTTTCTCACACTCGCTTCACGAACACCAGGACGAATCAAGGTCATCAATACGAATCGCCCGATCGAGGTGGTCCGAGCGGAGATCGAGGCTCTTGTGTTAGGGTGGTTGCGGACGAGAGAGCGCCGATCCGGCGCAAGGTAGCATGCCCTTTTCCACGATCATTGGTCACCGTTCGACGATTGGATCGCTGCAGACTGCGGCGGCCAGACAACGGTTGGCCCATGCCTATCTGTTTCATGGCGAAGAGGCCATCGGCAAGCGGACGACCGCACTCTGCTTCACCCAGGCGCTTCTGTGCGAGCAACATTCCTCCGAGAGCCTCGATGCGTGCGGAGGCTGCCGGTCCTGTCAGCAAATCGACGTCCGAACACATCCCGATTATTTTCTCATCGAGCCGGACCGTGAACTGGCAACGCCTCAGATCAAGATCGAGCAAATTCGGGAAATCGAACTGCACATCATATATCGACCGCTCATCGGCGAGCGCAAGATCTGCATGATCGACGATGCCGACCGGTTGACCATCGGTGCCGCCAATGCATTGCTCAAGACGCTCGAAGAACCGCCGGATCACAGCCTCTTTCTCCTGATCACCAGCCGGCCTGCAGCACTTCCGGCAACCATCAGGTCACGGTGCCAGGCACTCCGGTTTGCCACGCCGGCCCGGACCGACGTCGAAGCGGCCGTCATCCTCAAACGGGAGATGCACCCGACCGATGCCCGGTTCCTTGCCATGATCAGCGAAGGCCGTCTGGGAGAAGCCTTGTCGACCGACCTCAAGGCCGCCAGGACCCAACAGCAGGAAATGATCAAACTCGTGAGCCCAAGTTTTTTGCGGTCGGTGACGAATGTGCTCACGGCGGCAGAATCGCTCGCGAAGGGCGATCGCGCCTCGGAAACACTCTCGTGGATCGCCCGCTGGATCAGGGACCTCATCATCGTTCAGATAGGCGGCGATCGCGAGCAATTACTGTATGTCGACGAGATACCTGCACTGGAACGCGATGCGCGACACGCTCCGACGGATGCCTTGCTGAACCTGTTGCGCGAAATCGAGGACACCCAGCAGCAGGCAACCAGGCATCTCAACCTTCACATGGCACTTGAGAATATTCTGCTAAAGTTCCGTGACGCGATTGTGACGCCGGCGCCCCAGCCCGCGTAGACTCCATCCGATCGTGGGGGATTGAAACCCGCACCATGCGCAATCGGCAGACGTTTTACATCACCACCCCGATCTACTATGTGAACGATGTCCCGCATATCGGGCACGCCTATACGACCATCGCCGCCGATGTACTCGCGCGTTATTGGCGACTTCGTGGCCATGAGGTCTTTTTCCTGACCGGTCTCGACGAGCATGGACAAAAAGTGCAGCAGGCCGCAGCGAAGGCGGGAATCGATCCGCAAGCGCACTGTGACAAGCTCGCCCCGCAATTTCAGCAACTCTGGAAACGCCTGGATATTTCGAACGATGCCTTCATCAGAACGACGGATGCTCCGCACAAGACAATCGTTCAACGATACCTTCAAGAGTTGTTCAGCAAAGGGTTAATTTATAAAGATTCCTATACGGGATGGTACTGTACGTTCGACGAACGGTTCTGGACGGAAAAGGATGTGGCCGATGGCCTCTGTCCCGACTGCAAACGCCCCCTTGAGCGCATCAGTGAGGACAATTATTTTTTCAAGATGGGTCAGTATCAGGACCGTCTGATCGACTACATCAACGCTCACGCCGATTTCATTCGCCCCGAAGCCCGTCGCAATGAAGTCCTGGGATTTCTCAAGACCCAAAAGCTGGGCGACCTCTCGATTTCCCGCCCCAAATCCAGGCTTTCCTGGGGCATCGAATTGCCCTTCGACAAGCACTATGTGACGTATGTCTGGTTCGATGCTCTCGTGAACTATCTCTCGGCGCTGGAATACAAGCTTCCATCTCCCTCCGTCGACCGCTACTGGCCGGCCTCGGTGCACCTCGTCGGAAAGGACATTTTGACGACGCACGCGGTGTACTGGTCCACGATGCTGATGGCCCTGGACTTGCCTCTGCCGGAGACGGTGTTCGCCCATGGCTGGTGGACGGTCGACGGCGAAAAGATGTCCAAAAGCCGCGGCAATGTGGTCGACCCCTATCAGATGGTCGATCGCTACGGTGCCGATGCTTTCCGGTACGTTCTGTTGCGGGAGGTGCCTTTCGGACAGGATGGCGACTTCTCAGAGAAGGCGATGGTCACAACGATTAACACTGATCTGGCCAATGGCATCGGAAATCTCTTGAGCCGGACTCTGACGATGGTCGAACGATTTTCGGCAGGCGTCATTCCTCCTTCAGGGCCAACGGTCATTACAGCGCTGGAGGAACAGATCGAACGAATGACCCTCGCGCTGCCCGATCGGATGGAAGCCGGCTTCTCACAACTTCAGTTCCGTGACAACGTCCAGCATCTTCAAGCGCTGGTCGGTCTCTGCGACGAATACATTGACAAAGCCGCTCCCTGGCAGCTTGCAAAAAAGCCCGAAGATCATCCTCGTCTGCAGACTGTGTTGAATACGACGGCACGAGCCCTCCGCACGCTTTGCGTTCTGCTCTATCCCTTTATTCCACAGACGGCTGAGCAATTGGCCCGCCAACTCGGTCTCTCACTGGATTTCACCAAGCCGATGTTACCTGACGTTTATGCATGGACGGCTCCCCTGGCTGATGTCAAAATTTGCAAAGGGCCCGCCCTGTTTCCGCGTATTGAATCAACCCCACAAGGAGCCAAGCCCGTGAGCGAAACGCCGATCCCGTCACAACCCGCCGCGTCGACCGCACCGGCCGCCGGTCAGCCCGTGCAGCCCCAGAGCATCGCCCCACCTCAGATCACGATCGAAGACTTCATGAAGATCCAGCTGAAGACAGCCAAAGTGTTGAGTGCCGAACGCGTGCCGAAGTCCGAAAAGCTCCTCAAGCTTCAGGTCTCGCTCGGCGCCGAACAGCGGCAGATCGTCGCCGGTATCGGCAAGAAGTACGAACCAGAGTCGCTGATTGGCAAAACCATCGTCATCGTCGCCAATTTGAAGCCCGCAAAACTCATGGGCATCGAGTCCCAGGGCATGGTGCTGGCTGCCGGCGACAGCGAAGTTCGAGGATTGGCCACGTTTCTTGAAGATGTCGAGCCCGGCACCAAGGTCAAATGAAGTGGCTCGCGCCCATAACCCTCGCATCGCTTGTGGCACTCCCGTTTCCCCTGCCCTGCTCCGCCATTCCGGCTGAAGGCGAGCCGCCGCCCGATCCGCACCTCAACGATCCAAAACCTACGACGATTTTGGTCCGTGTGGTGGCTCACGGGGCAATGGTGCTCGGGCGTGAAGTCGGCGGTGCTCGGGTGACGATTACCGATCTTGACAGCAAACAGGTTCTCGCTAGCGGCGTTCAGCAGGGCGATGCAGGCGACCAGAATCAAATCATGCGGACGCCGCACTTGATGGAGGAACCCGTCTATAGCGCTCGACCGGCGGCCGTGTTCACCACGACGCTCGCGCTGCAACGTCCCACCCTCGTGGAAGTGTCGGCCGAAGGCCCGCTGGCCTATCCTGACTCGATCCGGCGAACCGCCAAGACCGTCCTCCTCATTCCCGGCCAGGACCTCACCGGTGACGGTATCGTGCTTCATCTCAATGGCTACATCGTCCAGATCGAACATCCGAAGGCGGGTGAGCCGCTCATCGCCAAGGAAGATGTGAATCTCAAGGCTTCTATCCGGACCTTGTCCGGCACAGCGGTCCGTCCTCACGGCGATTGGGATTCACGAAAAATCCGGATATACGGCGAACTGCTGATCGGCGGGCGCATCGTTGAACGCCTGCAGCTGTTTTACTCCAATGACAGCAGCACCTTCGATGCGCCGTTTTTTGTGCCGCTGGACAAAGAGGCTCCCGACGGCATCACCCTGCGCGTCGTCGCTGCCGACACGGCAGCCGGGAATTTTTCCCTGGGAGAAGCCCACTATCCTGTGCTTCCCGAGCGTCTTCGCCGCGCCGGTCAATAAGTTCCAGTCCAAGCACACAGTCCTTCCAACCTCCTGGCGGGACGGTCTGCGATCTCGTACATAGACATCACGAAGCGCTGCGCCTGTCTCCCGTTAGCGGCGTTGATTTCTCCCGGTAGAGAACCCCCTTTTCCTTGACATTTCCAGGCCTTCAAGAAATCCTGACCGAGCACACTAAACCGGCTTTGCGCACACATCACGCCATGGCCGTTCGTTCAAAGGAGCCATTCTTAGAGTGAAAGTCTCGATCATCATTCCGGCCTATAACGAAGAAGAGACGATCGCTGCGGTGATCCAGCGGGTGGAATCGATCGCGCTCGAGGGCATCAAGAAAGAGATCATCGTAATCGATGACGCCTCGTCTGATCGAACGGGCGAAGTCCTGAAGGGGATTCGAAACATCCAGACCATCCGTCACTCCAACAATGCCGGCAAAGGAGCCGCGCTCACCACCGGCATCCGTGCCGCCACCGGCGACGTGGTCATCTTTCAGGACGCGGACCTCGAGTACGCCCCTGAAGACTACCCCATCGTCCTTCAACCGCTGATCGAAGACCGTTGCGATGCCGTGATGGGGTCACGCTTTCTTCGTGAACGGCCGGTCTTTTGGGGCACACGCAAGTCCCCTTATCTCAACCACTACATCGGCAATCTCCTCATCATCTGGATCACCAATCTTCTGTATGGCAAGCGATTTAGCGACTATGAAGGCTGCTACAAGGCGTTTCGCCGTTCCGTCCTTCTCGACACGCCGGTGGAGTCGACCGGGTTTGAGTTCGACAACGAGTTGATCTGCAAGGTGATGCGAAAAGGGGTTCGGATCGACGAAGTGCCGATTCAATATCATCCGCGCACCTACGCAGAGGGGAAAAAAATCACCTGGCGTCACGGCCTCGTCATGCTGTGGACCATCGTGAAGTGGCGCTTCCTTCCTCTCCCAGCGTCACAAACCGTCGTCGACCGTCAAATGGCCGCGTGACCGGTCGGACAACCGATGATTCAGCGAATCTGCCTCATCATCCCGCCTTCGCTCTTCCTGCTCGATGAGCGGGTCTTCATGTCACTGGGCATTCTGAAGGTGGCGGCAGTCCTGGAACAGGAAGGTGTCGCGGTCGAATTATTGGACTTGTCCGGCGTCACGAATTTCGAGGAGGCACTCGCAGCCCATCTCGAACAGAGCCAGGCCGAGTGCTTTGGCCTGACGGCGACGACTCCGCAAATGCCGGCCGCCACGAAAATTCATGCGACGATCCGGCGTCTGAGACCATCGGCACGAACGATCCTCGGCGGCCCGCACGTGACACTCGTCTATGCGGCGGCGAAACACGAGCGGAAACGAAGCGTCTTGGGTCGCGCCTCGAGAGCAGTCAAGCAACTCACCGCCATGTTCGACGTCCTCGTGACGGGCGACGGCGAGATGGCCATCTTCGAGGCGTTGCAATCCGCCCCTGCCCGCATCGTCGATGGTGACGATCCCAAGTCGACATTCTTCCTGAGCAATACTTCACTCGAGGAGTTGCCGTTTCCGGCGCGCCATCTGGTGGACGTCTCCACGTATCACTACGGCATCGACGGAACACCAGCCCTTTCCATGATCGCCCAACTAGGGTGCCCCTTCGGCTGCGGCTTTTGCGGGGGACGAATGAGCCCGTTCCTGCGTCGTGTCCGCACCCGCTCTTCAGAGAATATCGTGCAGGAGATGGTGCATCTGTACCGGACCTACGGAGTGAAAGGCTTCATGCTGTATGACGACGAGCTCAACGTGAACCCCAAGATCACGTCATTGATGAGCCTGATCGCCAACACACAACAACGACTCGGCGTCGAGTTTCGCCTGCGCGGTTTCATTAAGGCAGAGCTCTTTACCGATGAACAGGCTGCAGCCATGTACGAGGCCGGCTTTCGATGGATTCTTGTGGGATTCGAGTCGGGACACCCTCGGATCTTGCAGAACATCCAAAAGAAGGCGAGCCGAGAGGATAACACGCGCTGCATGGAAATCGCCCGGCGGCACAATTTGAAAGTGAAGGCCCTGATGTCGCTGGGCCATCCAGGGGAATCCAATGACACGATACAGGCCACGCGTGACTGGCTCGTCGACGTTCGGCCGGACGATTTCGATGCGACGGTGATTACAACCTATCCTGGGACGCCCTATTTCGATGAAGCTGTGGAGACATCGGCCGGAATTTGGACCTATACCTGCCAGAAATCCGGAGACCGGCTCCATAGCGTGGAGGTCGACTATCGCCAGGTCGCCGAATATTACAAAGGGGCTCCAGGAAACTATACAGCATTCGTCTATACGGATGACCTCACGAGCGAGCAACTTGTGTCATCTCGTGACTGGCTGGAATCAGATGTACGACAGACCCTTTCAATTCCCTTCAACAGCGCGAACCCGGGGCTGCGCTACGAACATTCCATGGGACAAAGCACGCTTCCTTCTACGATCCTTCGAACCTCACCACTCGCTCCATCACGAAGTCATAAATCCCTCAGAGTCCTTCCAGCGGGAGGATAGTTGGTCGCTGCAGACTCAGACAAGGCGCCTTACTCGACGTTGAGCGTCGCGCTTGCAGTGCTCAGTCTCGTGACCCTTGTCATTGCACCTTCCCGGCTTCCCTTGCTGCTCATCCCAGGATCATTCCTCCTGGCAGCGTACGGCATGGGCTTGCTGCTCGAACGCACGACTGCATCCTGGTTTCCGGTTCTTCCCTCAAATGGGCCGATGCTCACTTTCGTTGTGCGTGTCGGTACGGGCATGTCCGTGCTCGGATGTGCGACTACAGTCTTCGGACTTCTGGGTCTTTACCGGTTCAGCGCCCTGATGGTCATTGCTGCACTGGGATGGGGAATCCTGCATCTCGCCCAGTCACGCAACACGCTTGACCTCTGTACACCGACCTATCCTTCTCTCGTCAGCGGTTTCGCTGTCGGCATGGTGTGGGCCATCGCTTGGCTCTGGGCGACGATTCCTCCGACGTTCTACGACGAACTCGCGTATCATCTACCCATCCCTCAATACGCACTCCGAACTGACCACATCCCCTCGTTTCCCTGGCTGTTTTTTAACTTCATGCCTCATCTTTCAGATCTGCTCCTCGGATGGGGGTTGGCGTTCGGCGGCGAAATCGGCGCCCGAGCCATGCATTTCACGTTCTGGCTGGCAATTTGGATTGCCGCATGGGCATTTGTCGAAACCATTATCGCAACACATTCGTGTTCATGGATTGGGTGTTTGATGGGAGGCGCCTTTGCATCCTCCGCGACGTTTCTTTTTCTTGGCACCCTGCCCTTTGCTGAAACCTCCCTGACGTTTGCGGTGCTCACGTCAGCCGCGCTGATCGCACGGCCAGGAACCTCCACGCTTTGGCTGCCTCTCGGTTTTCTCTGGGGCCTCGCGGTGTCGGTCAAGCTGTCGGGATGGCTGTGGGTCGTCGCAGGCGTGCTTGCCGCACTCATGATGAGATGGCCTGTGCCAGCGCTTGCCAAGTCTGGACTCGTGGCGGTGGGAGTGTCCCTGCCCTGGTGGGGACGAGCGTGGTGGTTGACCGGAAACCCTATTTATCCGATGGGCTACCGATGGCTCGGGGGCCTCTATTGGACCGATGAAACCCAGGCTCGCTTGCAGGGAGATTTGCCATCGTATGCAGATCCAGTCACTGCTCTGAGCCTGCTGAAGCTCCCCTACGATATGATCATGGCTCCTGAGCGATTCGGCTCTGCCTCGGATTGCGGTCCGCTTGCCGTCGGAATGATCTGTCTGATGCTGAGCTTTCCGTTATGGAAATTTGTGCTGAACTTGGATCCCGTCAGACGCCGTCAGTGCTATGCCGCGTGCTTGTTTATCTTTTTTACAGGACTCTGCTGGATCATGACCTCGACCACTACAAGATTTTTTGCTCCCGCTCTGATGATCGGTCTCAGCACGCTTGTCGCCCTACTCGCGCTGGTCCCACAACCCGCGCTCGCCCTGTCGCTTGTTCTCCTGTCTGCAGCTGGAGCGTTGGGCACAACCCGGTTTATTTCCTTACACGATCAAGTCTTTTCGTCCACAAGAGTCGCACTGGGGCAGGAATCTGGCAGCGACTTTACCCGCCGGACACTGGATCAGTATGAGGCCGCTATGTACGTCAGGCACAACCTTCCCCCGGACACTCATCTCCTGTTCATCGGCGAATCCCGCCCCTTCTATTTCGACCGGACCTCGTTAGCTCCCTACCCGTTTCACGAGCATCCGCTCACTCGTTGGGTGGAGGAGGCCAGTTCACCGGAGCAACTGATCCACAAAATACGCAGTGAAGGCTTTACACATGTCGTCTTGAATACGCGGGAGTTCAGACGCCTGCACAATGGTTACCATGTCTTGGAATTCACGGGACCACATGCCTTGGAACAGGATCACGTTCTTAAGGAATTACCTGGAAAGATGACGACGCTTTTCTCAAAAAATAATGTGTATGTCTTCGCGCTCCCTGCATCGCCTTAGCCATTTCTCGTGGACAGAGGGGGTAAAGCTCCTGTGATGTCTGCCGGCCTGGCAGTGACGTTCTCGCCGAACCTGCTTTCCATTCGATAGAGGTACCCGCCTGCGGCCAGAACGCAGAAAATCGGCATGACCGGCATCCGAAAACGGCTATAGGCCTCCGGTCCGCTACTGACCAGAATGACATAGGCAGCGGTCAGCACGAGGAGAGCGACGTCGGCGTTCCAAAGCCCCCTGTGCGTAAGCAGGACCACGACTCCGGCGTACAGCACAACGAGCAACAAGGAGCCCCACGTCCAGGAAGCCAGGGTAATGACCCAATCTCTCACCGGGAAGCGTACAAAATCCTGTTGGAGGAAGGCTTTGCGGAGCGCCACATTGTCCGCACCGAACAAGTGGGCCAAATTCGACGGTCCCAGGAGATTTGCTGCCGTACCCTGCAGCGTCGTCCGAACCAGGAGGACGGGATGCGCGACAACGATGGCTTGGGCGAATTTCCCCTGGCTCTCCAGCAGATGGGCCGGTGATGATCGGGGAAAATCCAGCGGCAGGGACGCCGCGTGTTGTTCTGCAAGCCGATGCTGAGCCTCTTCAAGCGAAAGCCCATCTCGCTTCGCGACGATGGCCGCGGCCTTTGCGATCAGAAGATACTGGTTCTTGGCTTGGCTGAATTCTGCCGATCCCGTCGATAAGTAGTTGTGGATCTGCCATGCCCCAACCGGTACGGCGAATAGTAGCCACATGAGCACCGCCGACGCGAGGGCTCTCCGCCACCCATGGGCGTGCCGAGTTGCAACGAAGAACACGACGGGAAACAACATCCCAAGGTAGTAACCGGTGGGCCGCGTATAGGTTGCCAGCGCCAAACAGATTCCCGCCCAACAGGGGTAGGAAAAGGACGGATCTCTTGACCCGTGCGCCATCCACAAGAGGGCCAGCGTAAGGGCAGCGCCGAACAATGTTTCGGTCAGCATGACTTGAGAGTAATACAGCGAGACGGGATCGAGTGTCAGGAAGATGGCTGTGAGAAGGCCGGCCCTGGCGCCGAAGAGCAATGAGGCGATTCGATATCCGGCAAGCACGGTCAGCAGACTCAGCGCGATTTGGATCGCAACCACACCGTGAGGACGGATGCCTACAACCTGGTAGAGTCCGGACAGAAGGACAGGATAGGCCGGGGTCCTGATCGTCTCCGGTTCGAGCGGAGGACTCAGTGATCGGGAAAAGCTCCCGTATCGGACAATATTCAGTGCGAGCTGGTGATATTCCTGAGAATCGGTGCTCTCAAACACCCCCTCAGGATTGTAGGCCATCACCAGCATCCCCAGCGCCGCCTTGCTGAGCACACCCAGCAGAGCGACGACCATGCATGCCTTTCGCAGACGATCGCCTTCGGGCAGGAGCGCAGCAAGCGAAGTCATGTGGCCTGAGGAGTCGAGTGTTGATGTGAACGAGGTTGCGAGATAGCCTGTCCGGCATTCTAACAAGCGCGTCGCCAGAGTCCAGGGAAATACGGATCATGACCTTGGATCTCTCAGCACCGACGGTCAAATGGGCCCTAATGTGCCATCCCGCGAAGACTTGCTGCCGGAACGCGCTCATGCGAGACTGAAGTCGATGGCATCGATGGTTTCCTATCACCATCTTCAATCCCGCCTGCGCCTCGCCCTGGCGTTGAACGCGTTCGTCATTGCTGCGGAGTTCATCGGTGGATGGCTGCTGAATAGCGTCGGCTTGATCGGCGACGCGGGCCACAATCTCATCGATCAGGGGGCATTGTTCGCCGCGCTCTACGCCCATGTCTTGACGGCACGTCCCGCTACGGAGGCGCGAACGTTTGGGTATCATCGGGCGGGCATCGTCACAGCCTTTTTGAGCTCCTTCGTGCTGTTATTGACTGCGCTGGGGGTGACGATCGTCGGCATTCAACGACTGCTACATCCGGTCACGGTCGATGGCGGATGGGTGATGTTCATTGCGGCAGTGAGCTTTGTCGGAAATCTCGGCATCGCGCTGCTGCTGCAACATGGTGCGAAAGACGACCTCAATATTCGCAGCGCCTTCTGGCACATGCTGTCGGATGCCTGGGTGTCCCTGGGCGTGATCATCAGCGGCGGAACGATCATGTTGACCGGATGGATGGTGCTCGATCCTCTGGTCAGCTTCCTCCTTGTGGGAGCCATTCTTCGAGGTGCCTGGCCGATCTTTAAGGAGTCATTGGACGTGCTGCTCGAATCCACTCCACCGGGCGTCAGCGCCTCGAATATTGCCGCGACCATCGAGGGGATTCCTGGTGTTGAAAATGTCCACGATTTGCATGTCTGGGCCATTGAACCGCGCCTGGTCATGTTGACCTGCCACGTGCTGGTGCATGAGGACAACGGCGTATTGACCAATGAATTGCTCAAGAACATCCGTGCCCGTATCGCGTCGGATTTTGGGATTACCCACATCACCATCCAGCTCGAGACGCATTGCGCGCATAAAGATGCCGTGCATTGCGATCTCACGACGTTGGTAGGCCAACATCGGACCGATCATCTCCACGCGCATCACTAACCCTGTCATGGCTGGAACTGCCGTTCCGTTCTACATACTCTGCGGGTCGCTGGGGGCTGGGAAGACGACCCTCCTCATGCGATTGCTCGAATATTGGCACGGGCGCGGCGTGCGTGCGGGGGTTCTGATGAACGAGGCGGGTGAGATCAGCATCGACGGGCCGAGGGTCGGCACGATTGCCGAGCAGGTGATGAACCTCGCCGGAGGATGCGTCTGTTGCGATACGAAGGAAGATTTGTCGTGGGGAATCGCCCAACTTGTGCGTGACTATGGATCCGATGTGATCGTGTTGGAATGCTCAGGGCTTGCGGATCCGGCCGAAGTCATCGACGGGGTGACGGATCTGTACACCGCCAGGCTTGCCAAATTAGAACGGATCATCGCACTCCTGCATCCCATCGCCGGCGCGCAGAGTCCCTCGAGCGTGTTCGTTACTGATCAGGCGATCCGTTGTGCCGACGAGCTGATCTTGAATAAACGGGACCTCTATGTGCCAGGCCACTGGGAGCCATTCAAGGCATCGATCGTTGCACGCAACCCGCATGCGCGCCTTTGGGAGACGACTCACGGACGCATTGACGTCCCTGCCCTCCTCCAACCACACAAGGAAATGCCGCATGCTGCGCCGACCAACGTGGAGTTCGGCGCTCCCCGCTCCACCCCGCGCGCGCGGTATCATCCGATTGCGACGACGATCCGATTGCCGGAGGCCTTGAACCGGCAGCGGTTTTTGGCGTGGATCAAGACGCTGCCCAAGGAGGTGGAACGGGCGAAGGGGTTTATCCGGTTTGCCAACGAACCGGAGTTGCAGGAATTTCAATATGCGCCGCCCGGCGAGGCCACAGTCACCCCTGTCATGTTGCTCGATGAGCCTGAAAAAGCCATTGTCTTGATCGGTCGAGGCTATGACGTCGACAGCTACGGCGCAGAGCTGTCCGCTTGCGTCGCCACCATCGGCGACGGCATGCGCTGACGGAACTGAGGCCATTGCAGCAGCAGCCAGGCAATGCCGGCACCGCTTAGCCCGCCAATGACCCAGCCTCCCAACACATCCGTCACGTAGTGGGCCCCGATATACACTCTAGCCAGACCGACCAGTGCGACGATGGGCCAACTGATCCACCCCGATCGAGGATACAAGACCTGTAGAAATGCGGCGGCCGTGGCCGTATTGATCGCATGATTGGATGGAAAGCTGAAGGTTTTGCCGCAGGCTTCGAGGTGATGCAGGTCGGAGATGCTCATGCAGGGGCGCGGACGGGCCACCAGGTGTTTCAATTGCGCGCCGACAAAATCCAGGAGACCGATGGATGCGCCAAGAAAGGCCGCTCCGATGCACGCTTCCCGGGCAGACAGCCACAGCCAATAGAGTGCCAATAGAATGCCCGGCACCCACAAGACGTCCGGATCTGACAGTTGGAGAAACAGCCAGTCTACTCCAGGCGATTTTCCCGCCAGCCCGCTGATGAGCTGCGTCAGAAACGCATCAATATCCATGGCGCTGACGATATAGCGTCGTCCTCTGTTCGTCAACTTGCAGATGAATGAAGAACATTCGCTCGGGGTTTACTTGGTATGGAAGTGAATGCGTACGGTCAATTCACCGTCGACGGGCACATCGCCCTGCATCTGCGGCTCAAACGTCCACTTTTTGAGTGCCGCAGTGCCGGCGGCGGTCAACTCGCGGTGCCGGCAGGGCTCCAGGATCACGACGGTGACTTGAGCATCTTTCGAGACCATCATGCGCGCTTTCATCCAGTCATCGATCACCGTGCCGTCGAGCGCAGCCGGAATGCCCGGCCATGGGGTGGATTTGGGAACCGGTCCGAACTGCTGGTCCTTGTTGAGCGAGAGG
>DASVBB010000062.1:0-5915 GCA_036376045.1 Nitrospira sp. | reverse complement strand
AAGATCACCGGTGACATTGCCGCCAAGGAACGGGTGAAACTCCGGGCACCCGCCGTCTTCAACGGAAGCATGAAAACACCCATGCTCTCGATCGAAGACGGTGTCTTGTTCAACGGCGGACTGGAGATGACGCAAGGCGTTCGTGACGGCGCCTCGCTGCACCCAGTGGCGATGACGCCCATTCAGGGAGTAAAGCGCGCCAGCGGAGAATAGGTTTAATACTCAGGGTATTATACGTATAAGTCTCACAACGAAGCGGAGGGCAGCATGTGGTCACGCAAGGAACAGAGCGAACAGTCGACCGAACCGGATTTCGAGAATTTTACGCTGCTTGCCAAGGACGTCGAGTTCAAAGGCATCGTCAACTTTGACGGCACCGTGCGGGTCGACGGCCGCGTCGAGGGAGAAATCCACACCACCGGCACCCTCATTGTGGGAGAAAACGCCATTATCAAGGGCGTCGTCTCTGCCGGCGTGCTCATGAACAGCGGGAAAATCAACGGCACCATCACCGCCGTCGAAAAGATCCAGATTCTGAAACCCGGCGTCCTCGTCGGTGATATCCGCACTCCCTTGATCGCCATCGAAGAGGGGTCGCACTTCCATGGCATGTGCGACATGGGAGTCCGTGCCTGGTCGGAGCCGGCGACGGTCTCGATCGCTTCGTAGCCTGCGCAAGTCACTCTTCCGTTCCGCAACTGGCCTCTGGCCCTTTCAGATTCTTGCCAGTACAATACCGGCCTATGAAGAGGCCCACGGTCCTGCTTGGCATGAGCGGCGGTGTGGACAGCTCCGTCGCCGCGGCGCTCCTCGTCCGCGAAGGCTATGACGTCCACGGCGTCACGCTACAAGTCTGGGAACATGAAGACGAGGATGTTGCGGCCTCCAAAAAGTGGCAGGAGCGCGGCTGCTGTAAGATCGGCATTGCCAGATATGTCGCCCAGCGGCTGAAGATCTCCTATGAGGTGATCGATCAGCGCCGTCTATTCCGGCAGGCGGTCATCGATGATTTCATCCGTGGCTATGCCGGGGGGACCACGCCCAATCCCTGTGTACGATGTAACGAACGGGTCAAGCTGCGAGGCCTTATCGAACTCGCCGACCAACGCGGTATTCAATATGTCGCGACCGGGCACTATGTGCAGGTTGCTGAATCCAGCGGTCTCAGCGTCCTTCGCCGGTCCGTCGACGAGAAAAAAGATCAGAGCTACTTCTTGTATCGTATCCAAGCCGACTGGTTGCCGCGGCTGTTATTTCCCGTCGGAGGGATGCAGAAGGCCACGGTGTGGACGGAAGCCGAAGCGCTCGGCCTCCCGGTAGACGAGCTGAAGGAAAGCCAGGAGATCTGTTTCGTCAGTCATGGCGATTATCGCACCTTTATCGAAACAGAAATGCCTTCGGTAAAGACGCCCGGCGCCTTCGTCGACGTGCAGGGTCGATACCTTGGCCAACACGACGGCATTGCCTTCTATACCCCGGGTCAGCGACGCGGCCTCGGCATTGCCGCCGGGCAGAAGTTGTACGTCCAGCAGGTACAGCCCTCGACGAATACGGTAGTCCTCGGGCTAGAAGAAGGGCTGCTCAACTCCTCGTGCCTCGTGAAGGATCTCAATCTGTTCGATCGCTCACTGCTGACAACGAAGAGCGAAGTCGCCGTGAAGGTTCGGTATGCCACTCCGGCCACGGAGGCGCTCGTCGAACCGCTTGATGGCGACACGCTGCGCATTCATTTCCATGTTCCCCAGCGCGCGTTGAGCCCCGGACAATCCGCGGTCCTCTACCGCGGTGATCAGGTCATCGGGGGTGGAATCATTCACTGCGGTGAAAGTCCGCGCCGCGCCACGTCTTGTTGACAGTTCCCATCTGCCAATGCTACGTTTGCGCGCCAATTTTCGTGCCTCCGCACGGAAGCATCCCGTTTGCCCTAAATTGCCAATGAGTGGATCAGAACAGTGATTAAGACGACAGTTGCGCGACGTTACGCTAAGGCGCTCTTCGAGCTTCTCGATCAATCGAATATCGAACCGGCGCGGGGTACCCTCAACGGCCTGGCGAAGGCAATGGAGGACTCTTTGTCCCTTCGGCATGTCGTCGCTTCGCCCGCGTTCGGAGTCGAAGAGAAGATCGGCGTGCTGACAGAGCTCGCCGGCCGTTTCGGCTGCCCGCCGGAGGGCAAGGCATTTCTCGGACAACTGGTAAAGAAAAACCGCGTCGGATTTCTGCCTGAGATCGCCGAGGCCTTCGCCAAACTGGTGGACCGGTCGAAAGGCACCCAGCAAGTCACGGTGTCTTCGGCAGCGGCGCTTTCCTCGAGCGAACAAGACCGCATTAAAACACGCTTGCGCGAAACGCTGAAACGAGAAGTCGAGGTGACTTTCCAGACCGATGCGGCCCACCTCGCCGGCTTGCAAATTCATATCGGCAGTATGGTCGTGGACAGCACCGTTCGCGGGCGGCTGAACGCGATGGAGTCGCTGCTGACACGTGACTGAACCCGCTCCGGCTGGTGTCACCATCCTGAGAAGCTAAGGAGTCGCCATGCAGATTAAGGCTGAAGAAATCAGCGCAATCATCAAAGAGAAGATCAAGGGCTTCGACAAGCAGGTCGACGTCAAGGAAACCGGTTCCGTCATCCAGGTTGGAGACGGCATTGCTAAGGTCTATGGACTCGATGGAGCTATGGCCGGGGAAATGCTCGAGTTCCCGGGCGGCCTCTACGGCATTACGCTGAACCTCGAGGAAGACAACGTCGGCGCAGTCTTGATGGGCGACGATGTCGGCATCAAGGAAGGCGATCCGGTCAAGCGCACCGGCCGCATTGCCGAAGTGCCGGTCGGCGAGGCCCTCATCGGCCGGGTCGTGAATGCGATTGGACAGCCGATCGACGGCAAGGGACCCATCAAATCACAGCTTTCCTCGCGCATCGAGGTGGTCGCTCCAGGCGTCAATACCCGGCAATCGGTCCGGGAGCCCCTCCAGACCGGTATCAAGGCCATCGACGCGATGATTCCCATCGGCCGCGGCCAGCGTGAGCTCATCATCGGCGACCGGCAAACGGGTAAGACCGCCATTGCCGTCGACACGATCATCAATCAGAAAGGCCTCGGGGTCTTCTGCATCTATGTGGCCGTCGGCCAAAAACGTTCGACGGTTGCGCGGGTGGTCAAGACGCTCGAAGAGCATCATGCCATGGAATACAGCGTGGTCGTGTCCGCGACAGCCAGCGATGCCGCGCCGTTGCAGTTTTTGGCGCCGTTCGCAGGCGCGGCCATCGGCGAATACTTCCGCGACAACGGCAAGCACGCGTTGATCGTCTATGACGACCTGTCGAAACACGCCGTCGCCTATCGGCAGCTTTCCTTGCTTCTACGGCGGCCGCCGGGACGAGAAGCCTATCCCGGAGACGTGTTCTATCTGCATTCCCGTCTCCTCGAGCGGGCTGCAAAACTGAGCGACAAGCTCGGGGGCGGAAGTTTGACGGCGCTGCCGATTATTGAAACGCAGGCCGGTGACGTGTCGGCCTACATTCCGACCAATGTCATCTCGATCACCGACGGCCAGATCTATTTGGGCAGCGACCTCTTTTATTCGGGCATCCGGCCGGCGATTAACGTCGGCTTGTCCGTGTCGCGCGTCGGCGGATCCGCGCAAATCAAGACCATGAAACAGGTCGCGGGTACGTTGCGCCTGGATCTCGCTCAATATCGTGAGATGGCGGCGTTCTCACAGTTCGGCAGCGAATTGGACAAGGCGACGCAAAGACAGCTTGCGCGCGGCGTCCGCATGGTTGAACTGCTGAAGCAGGGCCAATACAGGCCGATGCCGGTGGCCGATCAGGTGCTGTCCATTTATGCCGGGGTCAACGGCTATCTGGACGATGTTGCCGTCGACAAAGTGCAGCAATTCGAAGCGGACTATCTCCGCTACGTCCAGCAGCATCATCCCGACCTGAAGAAGGAGATCACCAGCATTTCGAAGATTGACGACAAGGTCGGCGAGCGACTCAAGGAAATTCTCACGACGTTCAAACAGAAGATGGGATACGGCGCCAAATAGCACATTGACTTTGTCTCTGCGGCCGATCAAAACGGTCATCCAACGAGGCCGCAGGGAGCCCAACGGCTGAGGCGTATGCGGTGTATGTACGTCGTAAGGCGTGAGGCGACTGAGAACAAAGTTGGAAACCGTTTGCATCGGAACGCATGCCAAGCCTGCAATCTCTCAGACGCAAGATCGCCGCGTTCAAGAATACGCAGAAGATCACCAAGGCGATGAAAATGGTGGCAGCGGCCAAACTCAAGCGGTCCCAGGACCGCATCCTGGCCGCCCGTCCCTATGCACTCAAGATGCGGGGCGTCCTGGGGAATTTGAGCCAGCGCGTGAACCGCTTCGCCCATCCCTTGTTGGAAAAGCGTGAAGGCAAGAAAATCGAAGTGCTGGTGGTGACGAGCGACCGCGGACTCTGCGGCGGATTTAACGGCAACATCGTCCGCAGAACCTCGGAATTTGTCCGGCAATGCGAGGCGCGCGGGCTTCATGTACAGCTCAGCATTGTGGGCCGGAAAGGGCGTGATTACTTTCGCCGCCGGTCATGGACGATCAGGCAGGAATGGACCGGGGTGTTCGACAAGCTCAGCTTTGAGCATGCCATCGATATCGGCAGTGATGTGACCGACCACTTCTTGAAGGGCGCCTTCGACGAGCTGTACGTCGTGTACAACGAGTTCAAATCCGCCATCCAGCAGCGTGTGATCGTGGAGAAACTGTTCCCCGTGGATGTTCAGGCAGAATTTGGAATCTCACAAGCCGAGGGCACGACCGGCGGTAGCTACCTCTACGAACCCGATGAAGCGGACCTGCTGAATGTGCTGGTCCCCAAGCACTTCCAGGTCCAAGCCTACCGTATTCTGCTGGAATCCGCTGCGGCGGAACACGGGGCGCGTATGGCCGCGATGGACGGTGCCACCAGGAATGCGGGGCAGCTCATCAAGAAAGTCACGCTCTATTACAACAAGACGAGACAGGCGGCGATTACCAAAGAACTCATGGACATCGTCGGCGGAGCCGAAGCGTTGAAGTAACTCGAGCGGGTCCTGTCCTCGACAATCGTTCGTCCTCGCACCCCGCCCGGTGTAGGGACCCCGCTGCGGGTGCTTGGTGAAAAGCCGCGTCTCGGCGCGGCAGGGTGGGAGGGTGAGAAGGGCGCCCAGATCGAAGCCACCCGCTCTAGTAGAAATGTGGTGGATAGAGAAGATGGAAGGAGAAGAACAGTGAGTACTGGAAAAGTCATCCAAGTCATCGGTCCGGTGGTGGACGTGGAGTTCCCTCCCGGCCAGTTGCCGAACATCTACAACGCGCTCAAAGTCAATCAGGACGAGGACAAGGCGGCCGGCAGGCCTGCGGTGCGGTTGACGCTGGAAGTTGCGTCACATCTTGGTGAAAACCGTGTGCGCGGCATCGCGATGTCTTCGACAGACGGCCTGACGCGCGGCATGGATGTACAAGATACCGGTGGCGCCATCGCCGTGCCGGTCGGCCGGGAAACGCTTGGCCGTCTCATCAATGTGCTCGGCGAGCCGGTCGATGAAAAGGGACCGGTGAAAGCCAAAAAAACCTACCCCATTCACCGCCCCGCGCCGAAACTTGAAGATCAGGAAACCAAGACCGAAGTCCTCGAAACCGGCATCAAAGTCGTAGACTTGCTGGAACCCTACAGCAAGGGCGGAAAGGTCGGCCTCTTCGGCGGGGCCGGCGTCGGCAAGACCGTCATTATTATGGAACTGATCAACAACATCGCCTTGCACCACGGAGGATTCTCCGTGTTCGCAGGTGTGGGCGAACGAACCCGCGAAGGAAACGACCTCTGGCACGAGATGCAGGAGTCCAAGGTCATTGATCCGGACGACTTCACGAAG
>DASVBB010000058.1:0-2194 GCA_036376045.1 Nitrospira sp. | reverse complement strand
TCGCGAATAATGTTCCAAAGGGATCTGAAGCCACTCGTTCTTTTCTCGTCAGGACCGTCACCCGATGGCCATGTTGAGACAAAGATCGACGCAGCGCTCGCCCAATGAACCCTGTCCCGCCGGTCACGATGATATTCATGCGGCTATTCTACTCCGTTAAGGGTGTGGGCGTATGGACTGGTTGATCTCCTTTGCTCGCCGAACGCGCACACCCAGAAACGGATGGGGCATGAGGGCTGGTGATCTCCTGTGCTCGCCGAACGCCCACACGGGACCAATCATATTTCTAGAAAGGCGGTGCGCGTCCAAGCGCGCACTTGGAGATCAACCAGCCCCTGCCCCTGAAGAAAACCCGAGCTAGCTTGGAGGGATCATTGTAATTAGGAGATCCATCCAGCCTCGCCCTGAAGAGACAACGAGCTAGCTTGGAAGGAGCTATTTGAGATCTGATATTTGATATTTGAGATATGAGATCCGCAGGAAAGCAAGAGAGGCGTCAGGCGAGGTCCTACGAGGCGAGGATTAAAAATGCGTCCACATCTTCTGTGGATAAGTCTGTGCACGAAGAACGTGTTATCGCTTTCTTAAGCTATCAGGCGGCAACGCCGAACCTGATTGCCTATTTTTTAGGCATAGAGTCCAGGCACCTGGACACTACCAGATATGGTATGAAGGATTTTCCCAGCATCTCAAGAATACAATTAGTGACCGAGCGTGCATGTCAACAAGTCACATATGCGGCAAACTACGTAGCCCATGACCAATGTAAAGCGGTTATCCACATAGCCAGCGGGCTTCTACATTAGATTCATGCCAGTTCCTTCTCACCCTTGACCTCGATTCCTCGCCCGGCTCATCCTATTCTTAATGCACACGATGCGACGGCCTCTGCACGGGATGCCCTCATGAAACGCCCACACTTGATGCATCCGATGGTTCCTGGCGTGCTCGTGGCGGCCGCGTTACTCTCCGGTCTGCTCGTCCACCTCCGCTCGCCGCACCAGATCTGGATCCACGTCCCTCTGCATTCGACGGTGGAAGCCCTGGGCGGGTTGGCGGCAGTCTTGATGGGCCTCGTGCTCCTCGCGCGAAAAATCGAATGGGAAGATGAGCGGCTCCAAGGATTAGCGAGCGGGCTGCTGGGCATGGGGATCCTGGAAGGGTTCCACGCGGTCTCCGCTCCGGACGAGGGCTTCGTGCTCTTGCGCAGCGCGGCGAGTCTGCTCGGCGGCGTGGCCTTCTCGTTCGTGTGGCATCCGCGGGGAATGATCGGCAAGCGGACCAGGGACCTGGTTCCTTATCTGGTCACAGCCGGGACGCTCTTCTTCGGTCTGTTCGTCGTCACCGCTCCCCAGCACCTGCCACGATTTACCACGCAGGACCAATTTACGCCGGTGGCACTCGCCGTCAATGGGATCGCCGCCGTCTTGTTCCTCGCGGGTGCGGCGGGGTTTTGGCTCGAGGCCGGCCGGACCGGCCGGGCGGAACATCAGCTGCTCGCAACACTAGGGTTGCTCTTCGGATTGGCCGAAGTGATGTTCCTGTTTTCCACACCCTGGGACAGCGCCTGGTGGGTGTGGCATCTCGTGCGAATCACCGCGTATGTGCTCGCGCTAACCTACGTCAGCCGCCGGTACGTGCGGATGGTGGGCGAGACGAGGGCCGCGCTGGCGGAGACCAAGCGGTCGGGCCGGCGTCTGGCTTCGGAATATGCGGTGACCAGAGCCCTGGCCGAGTCGGCGACCTTGAAAGATGCGGCGCAGGCCGTCTTGCGTGCCCTCGGGGAGAGCCTCGACTGGGAGCTGGGCATGTTCTGGAGCAGGGATGAAGAAGTCCTTCGTTTTGTCGACCTGTGGCATGCGCCGGACTTTGACGCCAGCGGATTCGTCGACGATAGCCGGGGCCGGACGTTTCAACGCGGCGAAGGGCTCATCGGCCGCGTCTGGGCCACCGGGAAGCCGGTCTGGATTCCGGACGTCTGCGCCGATCCGTCGTTCCGGCGCGGCGATATGGCGGCGAAAGCCGGCCTCCGGGGCGGATGTGCCTTTCCCGTGTGCAAAGGCGAGCAGCTGTACGGCGTCATGGAGTTTTTCACCCGGCAGAGCCGCGAACCGGATCAGGAGGTGCTCGACATGGTCGCGGATCTCGGGATCAAAGTCGGGCTGTTCGTCGATCGCAAGCGGACAGAAGAGGA
>DASVBB010000056.1:0-2124 GCA_036376045.1 Nitrospira sp. | reverse complement strand
TTGTTTCGTTCGGCCGCTGGCCAGACATCCGCACCCCTGACCCTATGTGTTGTTAGGCGCAAATCATGCCGCTACAGGCCGACACCTCCCACCGCATCATGCTCAAGTCAGCGATTGAGGAACTCCTCGGTCGGGACGCGTGGTACGCGTTGAAAGAAACGACATCGCTCACGCCGTGGCGAAAGAATGTTTTGAAGTTGCTCAAGGCCATTCGCATAAGTATTGGAGCATCGGTCGAGGTTCGCGACCAAACTTGGATGGAGGCCACTGCTGTCCGGCTAAGGAAGCGCTCCGTGCTCGTAATCTTCAATGTATCATTGACTTACGCGCAGTGCAGGGTGGGAACGATTTGAATTGCGAGTTGCTCTGATCCATCCTGCTGCCTCCTCGGGCAACAGGAGAGAACTGGATGAATCAGGGACGTACCGTCTTCGCGCAGGTGATTGGGCATGCTCCCCACAAGGCGTTCCAGCGTTGCGTGAGACGATATCCGGGCGCGCGTCGTCTTCGAAGCTTCACGTGCTGGGATCAGTTCCTGTGCATGGTCTTCGCCCAACTCACCTACCGCGAGAGCCTGCGCGACATCGAAGCCTGTCTGGGTGCCGTGCCCGGCCGGCTCTACCACATGGGCATCAGGAGCGCGGTCTCGCGCAGCACCCTGGCGGATGCCAACGAGAAGCGGAACTGGCGCATCTATGCAGATTTCGCGCAGGTCCTGATCCTCGAAGCGCGGCGGCTCTATGCGGGCGACTCCTTCGGCGTAGAACTGGAGGAGACCGTCTACGCCCTAGACTCCACCACCATCAGCCTGTGCCTGTCGCTCTTCCCTTGGGCTCACTTCCGGCGCACCAAGGGCGCGATCAAGCTGCACACCCTGCTCGACCTCAGGGGCAGCATCCCGTCATTCCTGAGGATCACCGCAGCCCGCAGCTCGGACGTGTCCCTCCTGGACGACCTGCTTCTCGAAGCCGGAGCGATCTATGTGATGGACCGAGGGTACGTCGATTTCGCCCGCCTCTACAACTTCACACTTGCCCAGGCCACCTTCGTCGTGCGGGCGAAGAAGAACCTGCGCTTCAAGCGGCGCTACTCACGAGCCGTGGACCGGACCACCGGACTGATCTGCGATCAGACAGTCGTTCTGGTAACTGCCCGCTCCGCGGAAGGCTACCCGGAGCCGCTGCGGCGCGTGCGGTCCCGCGATCCAGAGACGGGCAAGGCGATCACCCTGCTGACCAACAACTTCCGCCTGAGCGCCTGGGAGGTGGCGGAGCTGTACCGTTGCCGCTGGCACGTTGAGCTCTTCTTCAAGTGGATCAAACAGCACTTGCGCATCAAGGTCTTCTACGGCACCTCGGACAATGCCGTCAGGACCCAGATCTGGATCGCTATCTGCTCCTACGTCCTTGTCGCGATCCTCAAGAAGCGCCTCAACAGCGAACTCAGTCTCTACACAATGCTACAGATCCTGAGCGTCAGCCTCTTCGAGAAGATCGAGCTTTCACAAGCCTTTTCGCGTGCAAAGCTCGCAATGCCGGAGGAGTCAACATGCAACCAGTTGCAACTCTTCGACTTATAGCCGGACACTAGTGAGTCGTGGTCCAGGATGTCGCCCGTCACCTTCAGGTCGTCCCCGCCCTCCACCTCCACGCCGAAGCGGTCGCGGAACGGCGAGATGAGCGCCTTGCGCACCGTGGCGATGGTCGCGCCGCCGCGCAGGAGCTTCATGCTGTCGCGGATGGCGATCTTCTGCTCGCGCACCGTCACCACCTCGCGCCCCTGCAGGTCGGTGATCTCGAACGTCTCGCGGATGCGCATCACCTTGCCGTCCACCTTGTAGGCCGGCCGGCCCTCAGCGTCCTCGATCACGAAGTCTTCGCCGATGGAGATCAGCCGCTGCCGCATCCGGTACCGAGCCATCGCCGCCGCCTTGGAGAAGGTTGTGATGAAGATGGGGCCGTGGGAATCCGATTCTCTTGCGTTCTCCGTCATCTTCGGCTAATCTACGGTGCGACCCGCCGCTCCGCCACCCTCCGTTCGTGGTGATCACGATGGCCAGCAGCAACGCCGAAACCGTAGAGCAGTACCTGCAGGAGCTGCCGGAGGAGCGCCGCGCCGTGGTCT
>DASVBB010000024.1:0-12470 GCA_036376045.1 Nitrospira sp. | reverse complement strand
GGTAGCTCGAATGGGTACCGCGGACCTTGATCAGCGCCTCTCGAGTCGGTTGACGGTATCCGGTTTGATCGACGCATCGGCTCTGAAGGATGGTCTCCTGACCATTCCATGTCCAAGGCCATCGAAATCTCGTGTGGCATTTCGAGAGCACGGGTTCCTGTAGCTGGGCGGAGCGCCAGCTGCGTCCTCCATCGACCGTCACCTCGACGCTCACGATCCGTCCCCTTCCGCTCCACGCCAAGCCGCGAATTTCCTGGAAGCCGGGACGGAGCTGCTGCCCCCCGGATGGACTCGTGATGACGGATTTGGCTTCCATGACCAGGCTGAATTGATAAGCGGTGCCATCGGGCATCAAATCTGTATATTTTGCAGTTTCCCACCGCGTCATAAAAGGCGCGCGGCCCACCTTCAACCGACGGAGCCATTTCACGTTGATATTGCCTTCGAAGCCCGGCAGAAGCAGCCGGACCGGATAGCCCTGTTCGGGGCGCAAGGCCTCGCCGTTTTGGCCGTAGCACACGATCGCCTCCGAGAGCACCTCACCCGTGAGCGGCACACTTCTGGTCAGCCCGGCGGCATCACTGCCCTCCGCGAGCAGCCAGGACGCCTCTGGCGTCACGCCCGCTGCTTCCAGCAGGGTCGAAAGCTTGGCCCCTGTCCACTCGCTCGTACTCGTGAGCCCGTGCAATTCCTGGACGGTGCGATCGTGTGGGCCGCCCCATTGATCGCGGCTGTTCCCAGCACATTCGATGAACGCGAGCCGCGAGACAGACGGAAGGCGCTGCAAGTCGTCGACCGAGAAGAACAACGGCCTGTCGACCAACCCGTGAACCAATACTCGATGCCGCAAGGGATCGATAGCCGGCACCCCGTTGTGGTGCCGCTCGAAGTGTAAGGAGGAGGGAGTGACGACTCCGTGCAAATCTTGAAGCGGCGTCAGCGAGTGGGAGTCGCCCGCGGATCGACTGATGGACTCGAACGACGACCGCCCGCCATAGGCACGCGCAGGCGAGCCGGGCACCCGCATCGGATCCGTGTCCTGTTCGGCAGCCGCCGCTGTCCGATTTCCGAGCAGGAGGGACGCCGAGCCCGATGCCATCAGTGATGCACTGCGGGCGAGGAAGCGCCGGCGCCCTATCGGCGTCAACGCCGGCGGCCCCTCTCGTGGGTCACGCACCGAGGGAGTATTCGCCTTGACCGGATCTTCGTTGTCGTCCATGGACTATTTAAATCCGATGACCATCCCGTCGGGCCCCGTCAGTGGAGCAACTTTCGTACGGCTGAATCCAGCCTCTTTCATCCACTTTCGACAATCGGCGCCGGTGAAATCAAACCCTCCGTGCGTTTCGATCAGCATGTTCAAACTCATGAGCAGGCCGAACGCATTGGTCTTCCGGGCATCGTCAATCAGTGCTTCGTGGACGATGAGCGCTCCCTTCGGCGGCAGTGCCTCATAGGCCTTGTGCAGCAACATCATCTTCTCCTCGAGATTCCAATCGTGAAGGATGTGCCCCATGATGATCACGTCGGCTTGCGGCAGCGGGGCTTTGAAGAAATCGCCCGCCACAAACCGGAGGCGCCCATCCACGCCGCGCGCCTTGGCGTAGGCTTCGAAGATCGGCTGGACGACCGGTAGATCCATGCCGAGCCCGGTGAGGTGTCTGTGGGCCAGCGCGATCTCGACGGCCACGCCGCCCTGCGCACAGCCGACATCCATATAGGTGCGATACTGTTTCCAGGGGAACTTCTTGGCAATGGCCCGGGCCGAACCAATGCTGAGACCGGTCATCGCCTTGAGAAAGCCTTCAAGCCGCTTCGGATCGGCATACAACGTTCCAAAAAAATCCTCGCCGGTCTTGGCTTCGTTCTGCGCCTTTCCGGTCCGCAATCCTTCGGTCAAGCTGCCCCAAAAATGGTACAAACGGGCGTTCGCCATTTCCAGGATGCCACCGACATAGGAGGATTTGTTGCGATCCAGAAACAAGGCGGTGTCCGGTGTATTCGCATACCGGGTCCCCGTCCGTTTCAGCATCCCGAGCGCCACGAGGGCGTCAAAGAAATCCCGCGCGCTTCGTGGATGCAGGCCCACCTGTAGCCGTAATGTTTCGGCATCACGAGGGCCCCGTGCCAACTCCGTAAAGAGTCCCAATTCGATGGCGCTGAGCAGGGTTTTCGATCCAAAGAAGCTGGTCCCGAGTTGCATGATCTTCGCAGGAATGAGGGCTCGTTTTGCCATAGCACGTCCTTTCTTCAGGAAAGTAGGGACAGGCTACGCATGCCATCTGAAGCTGTCAACGGGGTAGTGGAAGGGGGACTAACCGACACAGAGGCGGGGGAGCCCCAAGGCGAACCGGCGTCAGGTCTGCACCGCACGCCGGTTCGGCACGAACGCTACTGTTTTTCTACGATGTCGCCCTTCATCGGGCCAAGCACCGCAAGAAGGTCGTCTTTCTCCGCCTTCCCGACTTTATGGTGATCCAGTGCCGCCACGAGATCTTCCACCAAGGCCCCGAAGGCCGCGTTGGTCACTCCCATCCCGGCATGGGTCTGTTTCATCGTTCGCCCGGTATATGTGCAGGGGCCACCGCTGGCCTCGCAAATCTGATTGACCAAATGCATCTTGAGTTTGGCAAGATCCGTGCTCGCGAAATAGCGGTTGATCCGTGTATCTGCCCCCACCTTTCCGACGAAGGTGTCCACGACCGCCGTAATGGCATCTTTGCCGCCGAGTCGTTGGTACAACGGCTTCCCTTTGGCACCTTCCGCCCACGCGGCCCCACCCGACACCAACAGACCCAATACGACGATTCCAATGATCCCCGTCCTCATGGCGTCCTCCTTTGAGAGTGATACATCCCGGTTACGACCACCTTCGTCATTCCGACAATCGAACGACGAACCCGCCCCCTTCGTGAAATTCACGCTGCTGGTGTTCACTGAACATGGCCAAGGGTTCTGCATGACAGAACCGGCATTCCTGTGTGGTCACTGAGACGGCCGCATGTCCCTGCGCGGCGATGTACGCATTGGCCAACCTCAGCGCCGTCGCTTCATCTGACGTCATGACGTCGAAGTGGAGCATCCGCCCGGCAGCCTTCACCCAGGTATCGAACACCTTGACAGTTTTCATGACGCCTCCCAGTAGTTAGTATTCCTTTTTAATTAACAAACCTCTCCCTCTCCGTCAAGCCCCTGCTTCGGAGGGGTGCCAGCCAGAGCGTTCCCCGCCCAGGGCTCCTCCGAGGACGGCGGATAGCACCCTCCGCGCTACCATGTCTCAATGGCGGACTGCCTCTACAGAGGAGCCACGCGATGACGTCTCGCCTGACCGATGTGCTGCGTGCGGCGCTGTGCTGTCTGTGTCTGTCGGGTTGTGGAGGTCCGAAGGAAAAGCCGATCGAGTTCATTTATCTTGCGCTCGGCGCGAGCGATGCTACCGGCGTCGGCGCGCTGCCTCTGACAGAGGGCTACGTCTACCTGATCACCCGCGAACTTGACCGGCAGATTTCTGGCGTCTTTCTGGTCAACCTCGGCGTTCCCGGTGCCAGGATCGACCTCATCAAGGAACAAGTCCGCGTGGCGAAGCAGCTCGGAACCAAGGCCGATCTGGTTACGCTCTGGACGGGAGCGAACGATGTGGTGAATGGGGACGACCCGAAGCAGTTTCAGGAGCAGTTACGAGGGCTGCTGACTATGGTCAAGCAGGACATTTCACGGACGATCGTTGTGGGTAATGTGCCGGATCTCACACAGTTGCCGCGCTTCCGGACCAGTCCCAGCCCAACGGTGACGTTGGCACGGATCGAAGCTTTCAATCGTGCGATCGCAGAGGAAACGTATTCCTCCGGGGGCACGCTCGTCGATCTGCACGCGACCGCCGTGAGGGACGATCTCGTCTTCGACCTTGACGGCTTTCACCCCAATAACGCCGGCCATCGACAGATCGCCGGCCAGTTGCTCCACGCGATCTTGCCGAAGGTCCCTCACAGATAATGGCGCCTCAGGCGGCGGAGGATGTATCCTCCGTGATGTGATGGGCAGATAATGGAGCGGCGATCTGCTCCAGCGAACGCCCTTCCGCCTTGACGCCCAAGAACAGCTCGACCAGCGCCCCCGTCAGCATGAGCCCGGCCCCGAGCAGATAGCCGTAAAAGATGCTCGTCACCGAAGTTTCGATCATTCTGCCGTAGAGCCACGGGGCGATAATCCCCGCCCCTTGCGCCACCATAAAGAAAAACGCGATCGCCATGGCACGGATTTCCATCGGGAAGACTTCACTGACCGTCAGATAAGCGGCGCTGGCGCCGGCCGAGGCAAAAAAGAAAATCGACGACCAGGCCAACAGATGCGTCGTCACCGTAAACGACGCCGTCCAAAAGAAATACCCGCTCAGCCCCAGCAGCACTCCCGCAGTCGCGTAGGTAAAGGTGATCATCTGCTTACGGCCGATCGTATCGAAAAACCGCCCCAGCAGAAGCGGTCCGAGGAAATTGCCGAAGGCAAATGGCAGCAGATACAAGCCGATGACGCTCGTCGGAACATCGTAGTACTTGGTGAGGACGAAGGGAAACGTGAAGGACACCGCGTTGTACATGAAGGCTTGAGTGACCATCAGCGCCAGGCCCAGCACCGTCCGCCGGGGATAGGACCGGAAGAGCTCACGGGCCACCGTTGCGATCGTCGTACCGTGCGGGCGCGTGCGGACCGTGATCGAGCCTCTCGGTTCCGGGAGAGCGTTCATTCGTGTCCCCAGCGACACCTGCCGTTCGATGCCTGAGACCACTTCCTCGGCTTCGCGAATCCGGCTGTGGGTCATGAGCCACCGGGGACTTTCGGGAATGAACCGCCGGACGAGGACGATCGCGACGCCGAGCACGGCGCCAAAGATGAAGCACAACCGCCACCCCAGCCATTCGGGAACGATGCGCGGATTGAGCAGAACGACCGACAGCAGGGCACCAACTGCAGAGCCGAGCCACCAGGTGCCGTTGATCGCCAGATCGGTGTGGCCGCGTCGCCGGGCCGGAATCAATTCATCGATCGCGGAGTTAATCGCGGCATACTCCCCGCCGATTCCGGCTCCCGTCAGGAATCGAAACCACATCAAGCTCGCAAGGTCCCATGCAAACGCCGTGAGGATCGTCGCCACCAGATAGACCAGCAACGTGATCATGAACCATTTCTTCCGTCCCTGCCGGTCCGTGAGATAGGAGAAGACGAGGGCGCCCATGACCGAGCCCGTCAGATAGGCCGATGCCGCCAGGCCGACCTCCGATTCCGTCAGGGACAGCGTCGTCGGATGGGTCATGACCGGTCCGAGTGCCGCGACGATCGAGACCTCGAGTCCGTCGAGAAGCCACGTGACGCCAAGCGCCGTCACGACCAGCCAGTGCCAGTTCGACCACGGCAGACGATCCAACCGCTGGGGAATATTGGTGACGATGAACGGAGGCGGCTCGGCCATCGGTCACCATCCCAATTGCCAGCGATGGCCATACCGTTCGAGCAATTGATCGGCCTCGATCGGCCCCCAGGTCCCCGCCGTATAGACCGAGGGCTCGGACTTGCCGGCGAGCAGAGGGTCGTAGAGGCGCCAGGCGGTCTCTGTGAAGTCGGCGGTCACAAAGAGGGTTTGATCGCCGATCATGATGTCCCGAAGCAACGTCTCGTACGCTTCCGGCAGTTCCCCTCCAAAGGCCCGCTTGTAATCGAATTGGAGGGCGCGATTGGTGAAGCTGAAGGGACGGCCCGGCGTCTTGACGGAAAATCCCAATGAAAAACCCTCGCTCGGCTGCAGCGTGATGACCAGCTGATTGGGTTCGAGACTGCCTGGATCAAGGGAGCGAAACACGAGCGTCGGCGCCGGACGGAATGTCACCGCCGCCTGGGTGATCTTTCGGGGCAGGCGTTTGCCCGTACGCAGGTAAAACGGCACGCCGCGCCAACGCCAGTTGTGGATTTCCAATTTCAATG
This sequence comes from Nitrospira sp., assembly GCA_036376045.1. Classification (GTDB taxonomy): domain Bacteria; phylum Nitrospirota; class Nitrospiria; order Nitrospirales; family Nitrospiraceae; genus Nitrospira_C. The sequence goes on along the minus strand of DASVBB010000024.1, from coordinate 6,497 downwards.
CCACGAAGGTTTCGGTCAACGAATCCGGCGGGACACCTTTTTCCTCCCGATACCCCGGAATCCTCTGGTCGTTGAACTCCCAGGCCCGATACTGACCGAAGACGACGTCGCGTGGGTCGATTGGCGGAATCGAGTGCAACACTTTGAGTTTCTCCGCCTGGATGGCATCCGCCTCGAAGGAGACCGGGACCTCCATGGCGACCACAGTCACCAGTTGCGTCAGGTGGTTTTGGACCATATCGCGCAAGGCGCCCGCCTCCTGATAGTAGGCGCCCCGGTGCTCGACGCCGATATCCTCGGCAACCGTCAGCTGCACACATTCCACCGACTCGCGGTTCCACAAGGACTCGAAGATGGGATTTGCAAAGCGGAAGGCCAGCAGGTTTTGCACCGTCTCCTTGCCCAGATAATGGTCGATCCGGTAGATCTGCGATTCGTCGAGATAGCGGTGCAAGAGGGTATTCAACGCACGGGCCGACCGGAAATCGTGACCGAACGGCTTCTCGAAGACGACCCTCACCCAGCCGCGGCTTTTCAGCAGACACGCCTGGGCGAGACGTTCGACTGTCACCGGAACGGCCGTCGGCGGCAGAGCCAGATAGAAAACACGATTTTCTGGAAGATTGCGGGTGGTTTCCAACTGCTTGATGTATTTGCCGAAGGTTTCATAGTCTTCGGCTTCGCCCAGATGGACGGACTGGTAATGAAGATATTCGTCGCACCACCGGCGCAGATCCGGGGCATTGCGGGCTTCTGATTTGTTGAGACCCTCATAGGCCCAAAGCCGAAAGGCTTCCTCGCTCATCTCGGGTTGAGCCGCCCCTACGATGACCGTATTCTGTTTCTCCAACTCGCCGTAGCTCCGAAGGTGAAACAAGGCGGGCAGCAGCTTGCGGCGGGTCAAATCACCGGTTGCTCCCAGAATGACGAAGAGATGCGGTTCGAGTGACGGCTCAGCCATAGGTGTACCACCCCCGTCCCTTGACCGTACGATTTAGAGGCAGACGAGGTCAACCCACCAAATCCCTGATTAGAGCAGCGGACGTTCACCGATGACGGCGCTCCTGCACCGGGTGACGACAACGCTAAGCGATGATCTTTCTTGAAAGAAGGGCGTGTGAGCGGCAGATCGGCGGGCAGTCACTCATCACACCGCCAGCAGGGTCACGTAGACGGTTCGTTCGCGCGGTCCGTCCAATTCGACCAACAGGACCGATTGCCAAGTCCCCAAAGCTAATCGCCCGTCGGTGACGGGAAGAGTGAGTGCGGGACCCAGGAGGGAGGCAGCCATGTGCGACCATGCGTGCGAGGGATCATGTGCATGGCGGAAGCGAATCGAAGGGATGATCTGCTCGACGATGTCCAGCAGATCCTGCTCGGTGCCCTCTCCGATTTCCCCGGTAGTCAGCGCTGCGGTGGTATGGGCGACGAAGAGTGCACAAAGACCCTCCCGCATCTTCGCCCGTTCGATCAACACCTGAATGCGCGGGGTGAGATCGACGATTTCCTTGAGCTGTCCCGTGCTGACCCGAAGCACCTCCGCCATAGGACCTCCGCGCGGTCGGGGATATCCAGATCATAGACAACACGGTGCCCGGAGGGAAGCCGGCTTCTCTCCGAGCGCGAGGCGAGCGCAGAACGCTGCTACAGGAGATGGCCGGGGACTTTCACGACAACCGCGTCGAGGCGGTTGCCGCCGAGGTTGGTCGTCCAGATGAAATACCGACCTGTCACGTCCAGATTGCCCTTCGGGGCCTTGTCATAATCCGACCCCCCGCCCGACGCGTCGAGATTCGTCATGACCGGCGCCACGACCAACTGATTCAGCGACCCGTCAAGTTTGAAACAGAGAATCTCATTCTGGGCATAAGTGAGGCGATCCGCGTTGCTGCCGCACGCATACTGCTGCTCCTTGGGCAGGTTGGGCTGGGCATTTGTGTGGCTGATGTGTTGCGCTTGTGCGAGGTCCCAGTTGTAGTCCCGATGAGCGACTGGGCCGACCGCGGTCGGCGACAGATTCCATGTGACTGTGGCGTTCGGCAGATGATTGTAATGGTCATGTCCAACGGCGTATCCAAAGCCCATATCGTGGTGTCCGAGGCTCGCGACCCCCGGCGCATCGAGATGCCGTTCTTCATGGCCGGTCGCCAAATCAATGATCCGGTTGTCCATGCCGTTTCGTCCGTCGATCTGCTCGAAGATCATGAGAAAGCGCCCACTCTTGTCGATCTCGCACTCATCGAAATTCCCGGCCTTGGCGTAAAATGACAATTGTCCGGTCGCCTCAAAATAGACCAGACAACCGAGGAACGTGTTGGTGCCCTTGATGCGCAAGCTGGCGGCGTGAACGTCATCGTAATAGCTGGACGACATCTGCCAGACCTCACGATCGGCACCGAATTTTCCTGATACGTCGAACACCACCTCGGACGCGTGTGAGAGAACGTCGTACCTCAACATCGACGACCCGTCGTTGATATAAATCGTGGTCGGCCGGGTGGCGCTGAAATACCAACCGGACGTGCTTGCCCAGCTTAACCGGTGGTCCGAGGCAAAGAGGGGTCCCCGCTTCGTCACCACATCGGTGAACTTGTCATAACTGAACAAGGTAGGCCCCGATCCGCCGCGGTTCCGATCCAAACCGAGGAAAATCAGTATCTCATTGCTATCCACGTGATTGTTCATGTTCCGCCAGTAGGAATAGCCAATAGGCCGGACGCAATCGGCGCCGCCGCAATCCTCTGCCGTCGTGAGCCGTATGGCTTCGGTGTGATACGGAGAAGGAAACGTGAACTTTCCGCGGCTCGGCGGCACGACTTCTTGGACCTCGGCGGCGGACCAACGGGGGCGGATCGTACTGCCCGCCTTTTCGACAAATCCCCCTGGCGCGATGGCAGCCACAGGGGCGCCGTTGCCCCCATCACCGGAGCCGCAGGAGAAAAGAAACATCGCCATGCAAGGCACTATCACCGAGAGGGCATAAGTACGGAGTCGACATACCATGAGACAACCTCATTTCCGGTAGCGGTATGGTTTGGTAATTGAGCGCTGGAAAATCGTGCGCTCGAGGTGGCCGAACCTTACCGCCGACCGAAAACGAGGTTGCTAAGAAGCCGGACAGTCTTTGTAAAAAGTCAGTGAAGGCGGGATCTATAGAGCGTAAAACCTGGGGATCAAAGCCCACACCCGATGTTTCGCTCACAGGAAGCAATGCGCTTCGGCGAAGACCGACGTGAGCGCTGGTACGTGAGGCGCTGTTAGATGAACGGCGATTTTCGTGACCGGGCGGCGAGGGATCGCCCGAGCAGGGTGGACATGTCTCACCCGCTGTAGCCCGCCAGATCCGTCTCTGTTACGCTGCCGCCATGCCTCAGGCTCTGGTGGCGTTCATGATCCTGTTCCTCAGTGCTGCGATGTTGCGTGCCTTCAACGTGCTCAACCGGTCGCATGCGGAGCGTCTTGCCTCCCTGGTGTTCTCGTTCAGTCTCCCGGCCACGATCCTGGTCTCGCTGGACCGGATCCACTTCACGCACTCCGCATGGAAGCTCCCAGTAGCGGCCTTGCTCGTCACGCTGCCCATGGTCCTCCTGACCTGGCAACTTGCCCGACTGCTGCGTCTCCCACGGTCCACGCAGGGCGGATTGCTGTTGGGGACAGGCTGTATCAATTCCATCTACTTCGCGTACCCGGTCGTCCTGGCCACCCTCGGCGACGCGGGACTCGTACAAGCTGTCCTGTTCGACCTGGGACAAACGACGCTCACGCTGACGCTGCTCTATGCGTTGGCGCTTTGGCACGGAACAGCCTCCAGCCCTTCCGGAACGGCGTTCCGACGCTTTCTTGCAGCGCCTCCTTTCTGGGCGTTGAGCGGAATTCTTGCCCTGAAACTCCTCGGCCTGCATCTCCCCTCATGGCTGCACGACCTGCTGCTGCCGCTGCACTTCACCACAACGCCGCTCGCAAGCCTGGTGCTGGGGCTCTCGATCAGCCTGAGCGGTCAAGGCAAATTCACACTCGCTGTGTTAGGTGTCGTGCTGCGAATGGGTGGAGGGATATTGTTAGGATTCGTCGCCGCCGAGCTCTTGCGCTTGGCCGGTGTCGAACGTGCGGTGGTGATCCTCGTGGCCGGGATGCCGTCCGCCGTGACGGCCGTCATTTTTGCGGCCGAAGCGGGCTTGGATGAAGAGTTGGTCGCCTCGATCGTGGCCTTGTCCGTGGCGACCGGCGTGGCGCTGCTGCCTTCGCTACCTCATTTCGTGACTTGGCTGGCAGGATGAACGGATGAGAGGGATGAATAAGCCCACCGCTGCGACCTTCACGGAAGCGAGGGTACCCGTCGCAGACCGAGCAGACGCGGTCATTCTGAGGACGGCGAGGACTGTTCGAAGTTCCGTTCGCGCGAAGCGCAGGACGGAACAAGTTCCGCAGCCGAGCGGATGGAGGTCTAGCGCGGTCGAGCTGAAGTGTGTGAGCGCGGCGGGCTTTTCATCCCTCCGCTACGTTTCCATCATTTCCAATCTCGCATCGAATTCATGCCCGCAGGAAGCGCAGCGGATGCAATCGGATTCCACGGTGAATTCGTCCGATCTGATACCCATTCCTCCGCAATCCGGACAGCGCGCCAGTTGCACACGCTGGTCGTCCAGCGTTTCGTATTGACTGCCGCGGAAGCAATAGACCGGTTTCCCCTCCAGCAGCCACGGATTGCCCGCATTGTCCACTACGGGGAGAGCGAGATAGTGATGCTTCACATAGTCTTCGACGTCGCGGCTGCTTGCAAATCCATCCTTGATCAGTTTGCCGGTTGCCGCATCATAGAGAGTATTGCCTTTGACGATGGCTTTCGTCGGTCCCATGTTTCCCCTCCTGCTGCCGTGAAAAGTGAGTGCTCTAAATGACTCCGGAATAGTACCGGAGGATATTGGAGACGGAGATCACACCGATGATTTCGCCGTCCTGGGCGACCGCCAGATGGCGCGTCGCCTGTTCTTTCATCAATCTCACCGCCTCGATAAGCGGCCGATCCCCGTGGATCGCGACCAGCGGCTTGCGGACACAGGATTGCACCCGCGTCGTGTTGGCATCGAGCCCGTTCGCGACCACATCGTGTGCGAGAGCGGTGTCGGTGATAAATCCGACGTAGGTGTGATCGTCTGTCACGAGCAGGGAACCCGTTTTCCATTTTTGCATCAGCCGTCCGGCCTCCCGCAGGGTGGCGGTTTGTGGGACACTGCGCACATCAGGCGCCATATGCTCGGCCACCTGCGGGCCGGTGAGGATTTGCCGTCCAGACTGCAGTTTCTTCGGCTCGGCCGCCCGGCGGGCTTCCAATTCGGCGATGCAGCTTTCCAGCACACGGCTTCGTTGCATGAGGTTCTGTCGTTCCCCGTCAAGGCCGATGCTTTCGGGAGCCTCCTCAGTCATATTGACCAGCCCCGAGGCCTCGCCCAATTGCGCATACTGATACGCGTCGAGCAGTTCGGACGTTTCCCCGAGCAGCTCGGCGATCAGGCGCTCCGACTCCGAATCGAACTCCTCGAGACTGTGGCTCCCCTTGCCCTTTTTAACGTAGGGGGCGAGATCGGCCAGGTGTTTACGCATGCGTTCAATGTTGCGGTCGAGGGACAGTCGAGGTTTCTTGGACGCGGTTCGAGTAGAGGCCATGGCACCTCCGATCGGTGAAACGGCAGGGAGAGAGGCCGAATCATACCTGCGTGCACTACGCCGTGGCAAGCCTCGGGTCTCGTTCGAAAGAGAGCCGCCCGCGGAGGAGCAAATTCAGGGTGTCTCGTAGTGACAGCGCGGTGCGGGGATGGAGTTTACCGTCCGAGACAGCGCTGCCCTCCCATTCCGTCCGGAGTACAGCGCACCGACCCAGAATAATCGGGTCCGACGGGAGGTGGCGTTGTATAGGCTGGAACGGACCGATCGGCACCAGCGGGCCGATTGGGAGCTGTCGGTGTGAAGGGAAGCTTCGCCGGGGCATTGAATTGCCCGGCCGATGACGAGGGTAATGGGGCAGAAGGCAGGGCTTCGGAGGGCTGCACCAGAGCCGGCGCTGCCTCGGACGCCGCCGACCGGGAGGTCCCTGGCATCTTTTCCTCCCCGGGCTGACCCGTGCCTGAACCTTTGAGCATTTGACGGATCGCCTTGAGATTCTCTTCGGCATCGTCCTCTGAGCTTGGGTCCTGCACCTTGACTGGCTCACCGACCATGATGATCCCGCACCCGGACAACAGGGAAATCGCCAACAGTGCTGTGGCCAACCTCACCCGCCAACCCTCTCGCGCCGAGACGCGCCCTTTTCCCAAGTAATCACCGCTTACAAGCCCAACGGGACGGCCACTGCCCTGCCTTCTACTCTCGAAACACCCGCACACCGACCCTGCGGCCTTTGATCCTCGCACGTCCAAGGACGTCCATGATTCCCTGTGCCAGCCGCTCCGGTACGTCCACGAGGGAGAAACGGTCGTCGATGTGAATGGCGCCGATCAGGT
>DASVBB010000016.1:0-2118 GCA_036376045.1 Nitrospira sp. | reverse complement strand
CGAGGAATACCGGTGTACGATCATCGAAGCCACCGGAGGGGAAGCAGGATTGGAAATGGCTCGGCACATGAAGCCGGCCTTGATTCTGCTTGATCTCAATATGCCGAGGATGGACGGTTTCGAAGTGCTCGCCCGCCTGCGCGACGACCTCGTCACGGCATCCTTGCCTGTGACGGTTGTCACCTCTCAAATACTGGTGCCCGAGCAATATCAGGCTCTCGTCCACGCAAAGGGAGTCGTGCTCAAACATGAGCTGTCCCCCGCGGTTTGGCAGCGGGTGTTCCTCGACGCGGGGCTCGGCGCTCTGGAGCCGGCCACCTCCGAAACGATCAAGCCCACCTGAGATACCCCCCCACAATTGCTGGAAGGCGCTTATTGCACCCGGCCGTACCCGGACATCCATGCAATCTCGACGATCTGTCGAGTGGATTCTTGTGCAGGCAGCACGTCGTCGAACATCGTGCTGTATGAGTCCTGCATCAGCGATTGAAACTGTGGGAATTGCAGGGAGGGAATGCCGGCGAGCGTCGCCAGCGAGACGAGATATTCGCCGTGCCCCCGGGAAATGTCGAAACGAAGATTCTCGTACGACGCCCTGGTAAAGGCCTGCAGCCGTTTCTTCGCCCAGGCAGGGTTCTGACTGCCCGCTGCGCCCGGAGTCGTGCTTGACGTGAAGTCCGAGATTGCTCCGGTGAGGTCCGCGACCGCATTGGTCGTGCCATTGGTCAGGTCTGAGGTGGCGACGAATGGCGCCTCCGTGAGTTCCGTCGTGGCATTCGTGACACATGCGGAAGTCATCAGCGCAATGCCGATACAGAGTAGGGTCCGTCCATGCAGGTCATTCATAGGTCCTCCTTCGAATTGCATACTCAATAGTAATCCTTACCCGCTTGTATGCATGGATGCGCCTCGGAATATCCCTATGAAAAGGCGCGGTAATGGATGATTTCAATGACCGGATGTCTGAAGAAGGAAGACCCTCCTCGAGGCTCCCCGAGCACGGGGCGGACCACTAGGGTCCTTCCCAGGCCCTGCCTCCGGCGCGGGGATGATACATGTTGAATCTGAAATGAGAAAAGAGTCCGCGCTCTCTTCTCAATTCCACATTCTCTATTCCACACATCGATATTGAATCCGATGACACTTATGACCTCTTTATCCAATGCCGTCGGAGCGCACATGGTGCCATCATCCACCTGGCACATGACCCTTGGCGCGCAGGTGGAATCCGAGGGTGTCCGGTTCCGTGTCTGGGCTCCCAAACGGGCGCGCGTGGACGTCGTCCTCGAGGAGGAAGGACGCAGCTTCCCCCTGCTGAAGGATGAGGCCGGCTATTTTTCAGGCCTGGTTCCCATTGCCACAGCCGGCATGCGGTACCGGTACCGGCTGGATAACGGCGACGCCTATCCCGACCCCTGTTCGCGCTACCAGCCAGAGGGACCGCATGGCCCTTCGCTCATCGTCGATCCCTCCACGTACGGGTGGCGCACACCTTCAGGTGTCGGCGTCCGCATGCCGGGTCAGGTGATCTATGAGTTGCACGTCGGCACGTTCACTCCGGAGGGAACCCTCGATGCCGCGATTGGACAGCTGGATGAATTGAAAGAGTGCGGGATCACGCTCGTCGAACTGATGCCGGTGGCGGAATTTCCCGGCCGATGGAACTGGGGATATGACGGCGTCGACCTGTTTGCGCCGGCGCACGTCTATGGAGATCAGCACGCGCTCAAACGCTTTGTCGATGCTGCCCATGCCCGTGGTCTCGGCGTCATCCTGGACGTGGTCTATAACCACTTCGGCCCCGACGGCAATTATCTTTCCGTGTACAGCGACCAGTACGTGACGGATCGGCATCCCAACGAATGGGGACAAGCGATCAACTACGACGGTCCGGGATCGGCGGGGGTCAGAGATTTCGTGGTGCAGAACGCCTGCTACTGGATCACGGAGTTTCGCCTGGACGGGTTGCGTCTCGATGCCGTGCACGCCATCTACGACGACAGTCCACTGCACGTGCTTGCGGAACTCTCGCAGCAGACGCGTGCGGCGGCAGGCGAACGGTCGATCGTGCTGATCGCGGAATGCGAATCGCAACTCATCAAGACCGTCAGGCCGATC
>DASVBB010000011.1:0-35050 GCA_036376045.1 Nitrospira sp. | reverse complement strand
GGCAATTGCGCCGACCAGATCGCCGGGCCGGATGCCCGCGTCCCGTCCTGCTCCCACATAGAGACGAACCATGCCCGCTTCCTGACGTCCGCCGCTTCGCCGGTTCCCTACGAACCGCGCCGCCTCTCCGGCGTGCCGGTGACGCGAAACACCATCCCGACGTGCAGGCGGCGACCATTCGGCCACTCTCGGAAGCACGGCTGGAATCTCCTCTTCGACACGCTCTCCACCTTCTGCGCGAAAGACGAGTTTGAATGCGGCGGCGGCAACGGTCGCAACGTCCCCCGATTCGGCGATTGCGTTGACCACCCCGCGGAAGGCGTCAAGATCACCGGTGCGGATCGCCTGCTTGATCGCGCTGCGGGTGCGCTCGAGCCGCTGCGCAAGCAAGTCGGCGACCGAGGGAACCGGCGTCACGACCACCTTGGCCTTCGTATGCTGCTCGATGCTTCGCAACAACCGCTGTTCGCGCGGATCGAGGATCGTGATCGCCACCCCTTCCCGGCCCGCACGGCCGGTGCGCCCAATGCGATGGACGTAGACCTCCGCAGACGACGGCAGATCATAATTGATGACATGCGAGACATGCGGAATGTCGAGCCCGCGCGCCGCAACGTCAGTGGCGACGAGCAACTCCGTCTGTCCGGTGCGGAACGCCTGCATGACCCGGTCGCGCTGAACCTGGCTCATGCCCCCGTGGATCGCCTCTGCCCGGTGGCCCCGGGCGTTCAACATCAGCGTCACTTCGTCGACTTCCAATCTGGTGCGGCAGAAGACGAGCGCCGACTTGGCTTCCGCCATGTCGATGATGCGGGCAAGGGCCGCGCCGCGATGCGGCCGGGACACGATGTAGGCCGTCTGTTGGACCTTGGGGGCGGTTCCCGCCTTGACCGGTTCCTTGGCGATCGTGATCTCGACAGGATTGCGCAGGTGACGATGCGCGATCGCTTGAATCCGCGGAGGCATGGTGGCCGAAAACAATGCCGTCTGTTTCGTCGCCGGCGTCTGTTCCAGAATCGCTTCCAAATCTTCCGCAAAGCCCATATCCAGCATCTCGTCCGCTTCGTCGAGCACCACCACCTGCACCCCGTCCAGCTTCAGCGTATGGCGCCGCAAGTGATCGAGAGCCCGGCCTGGCGTCGCGATGATCACGTCAACACCACGCCTCAAGGTCTGGATCTGCGGACCGATGGCTTGCCCCCCGTACACGGCCAACACCGTAATCTTCAGCTCCTTGCCGTACCGCTGCACGGCGGCCGCGACTTGAATGGCCAGTTCCCGCGTGGGAACGAGAATGAGTGCCGAAGGCCGAGCTTTGGCCCCGTGGGCGATGCGCTGCAGCAACGGCAGTGTGAAGGCAGCGGTCTTTCCGGTGCCGGTGGCCGCCTGGCCCAACACGTCTCTTCCTGACAGTAACGGAGGAACGGCCTCCCGTTGAATGGGCGTCGGCTCCTCATAGCCCAAGGTCTCCAGGGCGGCGAGCAGTCCCGCTTCCAACCCCAAGGCCGCAAACCCCGGGGAGAAGCCGTGTACCGCCGTCGCCTGAGGCGTTTTGGAATGATCGTGCTTCATCGTGTCCTTCGTTCCCTTCACTCAGCCCATCTGCTTGGGCCACAGAGACTCCAGCTCGGGAAATTGCCCCCGATAGTCCGCGTGGCTGGCGCGCAAGACCTTGAGCGCTTCGTCCCGTCCATACACACTGGTGATTTCAACTTTATGCTGGGCGGTACCCGGGGCGTGCTTGTACGTCAGAAAATAATGCCGGAGGCGATCGATCAGCGAGACCGGACAGTCGCCGATGTCCTTGAAATCACCGTACGCGGCATCTTCTTTCATCACGGCAATGATCTTATCGTCCGCTTCGCCGCCATCTGCAAGGCTGAAGCCGCCGATGGGAATGGCGGTGAGGAGAATGTCGCTGTGCGGGATGGTTTTTTCGGTGAGGACGCAGATGTCCAGGGGATCGCCGTCGCCGACCATCCCCTTGCGTTTGGCCCGCTTGGAAAATATTGCCGCAACTTTGTCGCCGCAATACGTTTGGGGAACGAGGCCGTAATAGACAGGGCAATAGTTCGAGAACCGCTGGGGCCGGTCGACTTTCAAAAATCCGCTGCCTTTATCGACCTCATACTTCACCGTATCGGTGGGGACGATTTCAATGTACGCCGTCACCACGTCAGGCGCCTTCTCGCCGATCGACACACCATGCCAGGGATGCGCCTTGAACATCAAACTCATCAGCCGTTGAATCGGATCTCCTAACGACCGCGTCATCAATGCCTCCTTGTTCTCGCGCGGCCCGCCAGAGGCTCGCGACCTGTTCCGGTGACGGCGATGAACCATTTTGGTTGTATACGTCCAAAATCGGTTCTCGCATGCCGCTTGAGCGCGGCCGCAGAATCCAGCACGCGCGCGCGTCCCTGCTCGCGCACGAAGACCACCCAATGCCAATAGGCCCGACCCCCATCGCGATGCCACTTGACGGCAAGCAGCGCCCGCGCGGGCAATGCCGACCAGGACACGAAACGCGTCTCTCGCGAATGCGCTCGTAATCCGTACCCGTCGAGCAAGCGGCGGACGTGGTTCGTGGCCGACCATAGGCGAGCATCCGAAGCGACAATTCCCAAGCGCCGCGCCGACCGCTGTGCCGCGCCATAGCTTACTCCCGCGAGCGCCGCCACACTGGCGATGCCGCAGCCGGTCCGCTCCAACTGCACCACGGGCTTCAGGAATCTCCTTCGTCGAATAGCAGATCTCCAATCTAGGATCTCAGATCTCACCACGCTTCTTTTCTTTCCTCTTCTTTTCTTTCATCTTCGGATATTGAACCATAATAAATAAGCGGGTGGCGCTGATTGTCCGTTCGCCCGCAGCGGGGTCCCTACACCGGGCGGGGTGCGAGGACGAGCGGCGATCAGCGACAGGACCCGCTTACTCCGCCGGTTCTTCAATCGGCCCGGCCCACTCCCCTTTAGCCAACCGCACCTCCTGATAGCCTCCGTCGGGCCACTGGAATTGTCCGGCCTCATCCACTTGCACGATAAATGGATCGGCTTCATGCGCTTCCCCGCGATACCAATACCATCCTGCTTCAGGCGGTTTCGTTTTCGTCCACTGGTACATCGATACGATGCTCCTTAAGGTCTTTTTGAGTTCAAATGATTCAGATACTCGGCTTCTTCCTCGATGTGACGCTGCAAGGCGGCCTGTGTCGGTGCTTTCTCTGCCTGGATGCGCCAGAAACCATCCAGTGCCGCATCGATTTCTTCCCGTTCCATCCCTGAGTCGTCAGCGTCTCTTCTCCATTCCAGATAGGCCACAATGGCGGCAGCCTCCTCGCGCGTAAAGACCGCGAGCTTGCACCGTGCAAAATCATGCCAGGTCATTGCCCCATACCGCCTGGGATTCACGAACGCCGATTTGCCGATACGCTGCTCGAAGGTCCGCGACCCGACCGGCACGCGAACGTGTCGATCGAAGAACCCGTTCGTGAGATGAAATACGGGATCTGCCGTCTGCAGCTGACCCTGGACATCCGCAATCAAATACGCCGGCAGAAAATGTCGAAAGCCGCCATCGGACAAAAAGCTCAGTGCCGTGTACTGCGGGTCGAGTATCGAAGGGTCGAGACGGGTCCAATGAGCGACTCCCTTGAATGCGGCCGTGGCCTCCGCCGGTTCACAGCCCTCGTGGCTGCCTTGCAAGAAGGCATCGCCCGGATGTTCCGTGTGACGAAATGCCTGCTGGATCAGTTCGATCAGGGTCTGCTTGTCCCGTCTCACCACCTGCCATTCCTTCTCGCAAGAGGCTTCTGTTACAGTCGTTCGCGTGATGGCGAACCCTAACATGAACCGTCTGCCAATTGAAGCTGTACTCCCGGAGTTGCGTCGGGTCTTAGCGGAGGGCAACAGCGCGCTCCTGACCGCCCCGCCCGGCGCCGGGAAGACCACGGGTGTGCCGTTGGCCTTGCTGGATGTGCCCTGGCTGGCGGGGCACAAAATCCTCATGCTGGAGCCGAGACGGCTGGCGGCCAGAGCGGCTGCTCATCGCCTTGCCGCACTGCTCAACGAATCGATCGGGGAAACGGTCGGCTATCGCATGCGGCTGGATACAAAGGTGGGACCGGCCACCCGCATCGAAGTCGTGACCGAAGGGGTCCTCACCAGACTGCTGGTCAACAATCCCGAACTGGACGGATACGGTGCGATTGTGTTCGACGAATTCCACGAGCGAAGCCTGCAGGCCGATACCGGTCTCGCGCTCGCGCTTGAAACGCAACGGCTCATCCGTCCCGAGCTTCGGCTCCTCGTCATGTCCGCCACGTTGAATTGCGGACCCGTCAGCGATCTGCTCGGCGGTGCGCCCGTGATTTCCTCTGAAGGCCGGCTCTTTCCCGTCGAAACGCGTTATCTGGACCGGTCGCTCACCGGCAGGATCGAGGCAGCCGTCGTCCAATGTATTCGTCGCTCGCTCGCACAGGACTCGGGCAGCCTCCTCGTGTTCCTGCCAGGCATGGCGGAAATTCGCCGTGTAGAGCGAATGTTGCTGGAACACGCGGTGGGACGCGACGTGATCATCGCTCCGCTTCACGGTGACTTGCCTCAGGAGGCACAAGACAGAGCCATCGAACCGGTTGGACCCGGCGCGAGAAAGGTCGTCTTGGCAACGTCCATCGCGGAAACCAGCTTGACGATCGACGGCATCCGCGTGGTCATCGATGCCGGTCAGCTGCGTGCCCCTCGATTCGATCCTCGGTCCGGTTTGACACGTCTCGAGACCATGCGGGTCACACAGGACTCCGCTGACCAAAGACGAGGTCGTGCCGGAAGGCTCGAACCGGGCATCTGCTATCGTCTCTGGACCCAGCAGGAGCAGCAGACGCTGACGGCACGCCGTCCTCCGGAAATTCTGGATGCCGATCTCTCCTCTCTCCTGCTCGACACCGCCCAGTGGGGGGCCTCGGATCCCTCGGAATTGTCCTGGTTGACGCCGCCGCCGCCTGGGGCCATTGCGCAGGCACGTGAACTTCTGACCCGGCTGGGTGCGTTCGATCGCAACGGACGGCTCACGTCTCATGGCCGGCAACTGGGCGAGCTGCCTCTGCACCCACGCCTCGCACACATGCTGCTCATGTCGGTGACACTGGATTGCATCGGCCTCGGCTGCGATCTCGCCGCGCTTCTCAGCGAGCGCGATCTTCTCCGCCCCGCCACGGCGCGGGACGCGGATGTGCATCTACGCCTGGACCTGCTGCGCGGCGACCATACACATGCCGCTGGTGCCCAGGTGGACCGCCGCGCGATCGAACGCATCAAGCGCACCTCTCAGCAATGGCGCGGACAACTGCAACGGGCCATGGGCACCTCCTTTTCCCGGCGCTCTCAGACTCTCGATCCGGTGGGGCCGCTGCTCGCCACCGCGTATCCGGACCGGATCGCGCAACGCCAGAAGGGCAGCGAAGGCCGGTACCTGCTGGCCAACGGACGAGGGGCATTGTTTGCGCGTCCCGATCCGCTCGCGGCCGAGCCGTATCTGGTCATCCCCGAATTGGATGCAGGTTCTCAATGGGCTCGAATTGATTTGGCGGCGCCGGTCTCCCCGGAGGCTATCGAACAGCTGTACGCTGCCGACATCGTTGAATCCGAGGCGGTCGTCTGGGACGAACGCACCGGTGCCGTTCGCGCATCACGACAACGACGCTTGGGTGCGCTGGTCCTGTCGGACGAGCCCTTGTCGCAACCCGACCCCTCACTGATCACGACGGCTTTGCTGGAAGGCGTGCGGCAGGCAGGACTGCACAAGCTGGCTTGGACCCCGGAACTGCAGGACTGGCGGATGAGGATCCGGTTTCTCAGGCAGATCGACGGGGCCAACGTGACCTGGCCGGATGTGTCGGACGAACACCTCTTGCAAACGCTCGACGAGTGGCTCGGGCCTTATGTGTTCGGCATGACGACCTTGGAGCGCGTCCAACGGATGGATCTTCGACCACCCTTGCACGCCTTGCTCAGCCCGGCCCAAGCGCGTGAGCTTGGCCGTCTGGCTCCCACACATGTTGCCGTGCCGAGCGGATCGCACATCAAGCTCGATTATGGCGAGGACGTCCCAGTCCTCGCGGTACGGCTTCAGGAGATGTTCGGCTGCAAGGACACCCCGCGCATCGCGAACGGCACGATGCCCGTGATCCTGCATCTCCTGTCGCCGGCCAAGCGGCCAGTCCAGGTCACGAAGGATCTGGCCAGCTTCTGGGCCAACGCCTATCCCGAGGTGCGCAAAGAGCTGCGCGGACGCTATCCGAAACATCATTGGCCCGAAGATCCGCTCGCGGCGCCGCCGACGGCGAAAACCAAACGCCGGTCGTGAAACCGCCCTTTCGTAGGATAGACCGGCAGACATGAACCGGCCTATGGTCGCTCATGCGCAAATGCTTCCTCCTCCTCGCGGGTCTGACGATCCTCATTCCCGCCATCGGACACGGGGAACTGGCGGATTTCTCGCCCCCGCCCCCAGAACTCCCGTTTGACGACGTCGATGAAGCCACGCAGCAAGCGGAGGTGACTCGACAGGCACTCGCCTTCCTCGAGACGCTGCAACGGCATTGGGGAAACGGCCCCGAGCGGCTCCGAACCGTCGTGCCGGGTTCCGTCGAACGGGAGGAGGAGGGCAACCTGATTTATTTACGGAATGTTCATGACCATGGCGTGCTGGAGGGCTACGGATTCCGGAAGGGTTCGCTGGTGCGCGGCCAATACCTCATGGTTCAGCAGCCGCTGAACAGCTTGAACGAATTCATCGGGTACTACACTGCGCTCAAACAGGCCTTATGCGCCGCCTTCGGAGAGCCGGCCCTGGACCACGTGATCTGGAACGATGATCTCTATGCGAAGCTGCCGGATTACTGGGGCGTGGCGGTGATGATCGGACACCTCCGCTATCACGCGGCCTGGGAAACAGACGAAGGCACGCTGACGATCGAGCTCAGCGGAGAACGGTACAGCCGATTATCGGTGGAGTATCGGGTCCGTGGCGAGGCGGCCCACACGTAGTGCCTATTCAGCAGAGTGTTCAAAATGCTCCCTTTCTCATCCACCCGCCCCTGGCGCGCCGAGACGCGCCCTCACCGTGACGGCCGCAGCGAGAACAATGTTCTGATCAGGTGGGGATGTCCCGGACTCCATCATAGGACGTCTTCGATTGATGGGTGAGCTTCACGACGTCGCCGTCCTTCACCACTGAATCCTCACTGCCCACCTTCTTGTTGACGGCAACGAGTACTTCTCGCTGGTGCATGAACGGCACGAGCGCACCCAACTGATCCGGATGGGCGTCGATCATTTTCTTGATCGTCGTCGTCCCCGCGACGTCGAGTTCGATCTCGTGTGCGCCCATGGCCTGGCGCAGCGTCAATCCAAATACCAGCACTTTCACCATAATGAAGCCCTACCTCCTGCGTGCCCTGTCCATCGGCGACGGACTCACGTCTGGCGCGCGTGACAACGGAAACAATCGGGACGCTTCGGATGCCTGGCCGGCAACGGACGCACCGCCTCCGCCGTATGGCACGTGAGACAGTCTTTTTCGGTCCGGACCGCATCATGCTCGGCAGTCTTCGGAATCATCGGATTGCGGTCCTTTGGCGTCGGCAACAAGGACACGCCGACGACGACTAGGACGGCAAACACGATAAACAGCCAGTCAACCTTCCGCAACGTCATTGAGGGGACTCTCCGGCTTGCCGATCAGCGGCCGCATAACTGTCTTGCAGGATCTGCGCGACGTGCTTGACCTGCACCGTCGGCGGCAACCCCGTCTTGAGCTGAATCATGCAGGCCGGGCAGCTGGTCGCCACAAGTTCGGCGCCGCTCTCCATCACCGCCTGACGTTTGCGCGCCACGATCCGCTGTGACGTGTCGAAATCCTTGACCAGATAGGTGCCCGCACCTCCCGCACACCGGTCGGCATCGGACATCTCGACGAATTGGACGCCGGGAAGCGTCTTCAGCATTGCACGCGGTTCCTTCGTGACCCCCGCGGCCCGCAGATGGCAGGAAGAGTGGTAGGTCACTTTCCGAAGCCCCGAAGCCGCCGGCGCCGTGGATGGTCGCACCGACGATTGTGCAACGAACTCCGAAATATGCCTCACCCGTCGTGCCATCGCCTCAGCCGCGGACTGTTCCGGTTCGCCGGCAAACAGTGCTGGATAGTCCTTCAGCATCAATGTGCAGGAGGCGCATCCGGTGACGACCGTCTCATACCCTGCAAAGTGCCGTAAGTTCTCCCGCGCGCCCTCCTTCGCCAGGTCGCGATGCCCATACGTTTCAATCGGGGTCCCAGAACAGCGCTGAGGCGGCAAATCCGGTTCCACGCCGTGCTTCCGCAGGACGTCGATAACCGCGTCGCCGACGCCGTCATCGAAATAATTGGCGGCACACCCGTGGAAATAGGCCACTGTGGAACGCGGCGCCTGGCCGGCAGAAGGAATCCGCTCCGCATGGCGCTCGCGCAACTGCCGTCCGGCCAATGTTGGAAGTGCGATCCGCGGGGACAGCCTGGCCCCGGGTGCCAGTCGTTTCAACAGCGGACGGCTGACCAGATCTAACAGATGTCGCATCAGCGGCCGGTCCCATACGAACTGAAACTTCGCCACCCACTTCATGAATGTGTCGAAGCGTTCCGTCTGCGCGTGGAAGCGAAAGATCATTCCCGCCAGCGCATTGGGGTGCTCCGCCCGCCGGTCGAGAATCAGCCGCGACACGTCGACGCCGGCCGGGCAAGCGGTTCGACACGACTTGCAATTGAGGCAGGCTTCCACCACGCGCTGTGAATTCAGGTAGCTGTACTGTTTGTCCGTCACGATCTCGAACCAGCCCCGGGAGCTCATGTCTTCAGACCGGAACACGTCATACACCGGGCACACGGCATTGCACTTGGCGCAGGTCGCGCAGGATTTCGACAATCGTGTGTAATCGATATGTTCGGTGAAAGGCCGATCGCTGATCTTCACCCCAGGGTTCAGCACACCGGACGGATCAAAGCTGCGTTTGACCCTCACGAACAGGTCATAGAGCTCCGGGCCGAACATGGCTGCGACGTATTCCGCGCGCACCCGGCCGTCGCCGTGCTCTCCGCAGATCGACCCGTCGAACCGGTCCAGCACGGCCCGGTGAATGTCATGATAGCCCTGCACCATTTTCTTGTAGTCCTGCTCGTCATTGACATCGAGGAGCGGCACGATATGCGCGTTTCCGTTGCCGATGTGGCCAAAGATGGCCACCGGGACGCGTTGAGCACCGAAAAACTCTTCAAGGTAGCGGATGAGCTCGCTGATCCGATCCGCCGACACCACGACATCGTCGACGAAATTGATCGGTTTCTTGCGCGGGTCGAAGCGGTAGAGTGTGGGGTACAAGGCCTTGCGGGCCTTCCAGAGCTGCTCGCGCCGGTCAGGATCGTAGGCGGTAACCATCGCCGAGGCGAGCGGATAGCGCCGGCAGACAGCGGCCATCCGTTCCGCCTGCGCGTGAAGATCGACCGCAGGACCATCGGCATCGAGTTCCGCCAGCAACGTGGCAGCCGCATCGGCTGGAATGCCGTGCTGCGACCGGCCGATCAGATCGAGCGTATTGGCATCCATGACTTCGAGCGCGCTCGGACTCAACTCAAGCAGCCGGGGCACGGCCTCACCGACGTCTTCCAGGCGTTTGAAATGAATCAACGCCGTCAGTGTGGCGCGAGGTTTGTCGACCAGACGAATGGTCGCCTCGCTGAAGATGCCGAGCGTGCCCTCGCTGCCAATGAAGAGCTTCGGCAAATCGATGACGCCGCGTGAACGCCCCTCCGCCAGCCCAAAGAGGTTGTACCCGCAACTGTTCTTGCTGACCCGCGGCCTTTTCCGGTCGAGCAGATCGGCGTGCGCGCCCACGAGCGCCCACGTGTCCTGAATCGCGGCATGGGAGGACAAGAGATGCCCGGCTGCGGGATCGTCGACAGCGTAGCGTCGTGCCTCCAACCAGGCACCGGACGCGAGGCAGACGCGGAGGCTTTCGACGTTGTCTTTGACGGCGCCATACCGCAGTGTATGCGGCCCGGCCGAATTATTCGCAAGCATCCCTCCCACTTTGCACATGTCACCGCTCGAGGGGTCGGGACCGAACATCAAGCCCTGTCCGGCAAGCTGTTTATTCAGCTCGGCGAGGACGATGCCCGGTTGAACGCGGGCCCACCGTTCCTCCTTGTTGACGTCGAGAATGCGATGAAGGCGCGACACGTCGAGGATGATGCCTGATCCGATCGCCGAACCGGTGAGATTGGTCCCGGCGGCGCGGGCGGTCAGCGGAATGCCACGCTCGACTGCGTACCGCAGCAGGCGATGGATATCCTCGTCGGATTCGACGAGGGCGACGGCCTGCGGTTCCATCCGGTAAATGCTGGCGTCGACCGCATAGGCGGTCCTGGTCGGCGGATCATCTTTGATCTGGTCTTCCCGCAAGAGCCGGCGAAGATCCGATCCGACGGCGCGGGACGTATCGGGCATAACAAGCATGGGGCGGCATTCTAACAGGGGATGGAAAAGATCCGCCACCGGCTTTCAGTTTGTGACCGCACGCGCAAGTCGCTAAGATACCGCTCATGGCCTCCGCCAAACCGCCTCTGTACGTGTCACGCATCCTTCCCGATCCCGTGATGTCGGCCATACGCGAGCGTTTCACGCTCCTTCAGGAACCCCTCGATGCGCCCCCCGACCCGTCGCTCCTCACATCGGGTTTGTCGCAGGCCGTCGCCGCGATCGTCACCCTCAACGATCGCATTGACGCCGAGACGCTGGCGTCCACCTCTCGGCTGAAAATCATCGCGAACTATGCCGTGGGCTACAACAACATCGATGTCGAGGCGGCACGGCAACGGGGAATTGTCGTCACGAACACACCGGATGTGCTCACGGATGCGACCGCGGATCTCACGTGGGCCTTAATGTTGGCAACCGCCAGACGGGTGATCGAAGGAGACCGTCTCGTGCGCCACGGCCAGTGGTCCGGATGGTCGCCGACCCAGTTGTTGGGCGCAGCGGTGGCGGGGCGCACCCTGGGAATTATCGGCATGGGACGCATCGGCCAGGCCGTCGCTCACCGCGCAGCCGGCTTTCGGATGCGGGTGTCCTATTGTTCCCGCCGGCCTGTCGAGGGCCCTCGCGGTGAGGCATGGGAATTCCGGCCGCTGCCGGACCTGTTGGCCGGCTCGGACATCGTCAGCATTCATGTGCCTCTCACTCCCGACACACGACATCTGATCGGTGCGCAGGAGTTCGCGCACATGCACCGCTCTGCAATTTTGGTCAATACCGCCCGAGGGCCGATCATCGATGAAGCGGCGCTCGTCGATGCCTTGGCCAATGGCGCTATTGCCGGAGCCGGATTGGACGTATTCGAGAACGAACCCCGGCTTCACCCCCGCCTCGCTTCGTTCCCCCAGGTCGTGCTGCTGCCGCACCTCGGATCCGCCACGATGGCCACGCGCGTCGAGATGGGCATGATGTGCGTTGACAATGTCGACGCGGTGTTGTCCGGACGACCGGCGCCCAATCGGGTCAATTAGATGAATAGACGACGAGATGCGGTTACGTGGCGTAGCGAAACGCCTTGGCGGCGGCCGGTTTGGGGGCCGTACGGATTGCAGCGAGGCGTTGAGGGACATCGTGGAAGGTCGGGATCGCTTCAAACATCGTGGTCGCCAGCTGCCACTGCTCCTGCTTTTCATAGAGCAAGCCCAGCTCATAGCGGATCGCTTGGGCCTTCGCCCCGTGGCAACGCTGATCGGTAAGGAGCCGTTCCAACTGTGCACTGGCCAAGTCGTACTGTTCCTGGTCCTTGAGACAGACGGCCGTCATGAGGCACGCATCGAGAAAGACGTCGGCACCTTTCATCGCGAGCGCGAACTCTTCTTTCGCCTCGTCCACCAGCCCCATGTTCTTGTACGCGACACCGAGCGTGTAGTGGGTATCAGGATCGAGGTCGTCGGCCGGAGCCTGAGGTGCAACGGGCACAAACAGCGCCGACAATTTCGAGACGATCGGGCTGGCAGGCGCCAGTTCCTTCACCTTGTCAAAGAGATACCGGATCGGTTCCCCGTCGGAGATGGCCTGACCGGCGGTCCGGAGTTCAAGGGCTCGTCCGTACTGAAGCGCGGCCCCGGCGCCATCGCCTTTGTGCTCAAGCACCCGACCTAAGAATTCCCTGCACTCGGGATCCTCAGGCTTGGACTTCACGACCGTGCCGAGCCACTGTTCAGCCTGAGCCCACTGCCCGGCCTCGACATAGGCGCGGAATCGCTCCGCGACCGAAAGACCTGGCGCTTCCTTTGCCGAGGCAGGCGGCTCGGCTGTCACACCTCGCTCACCGTCAGGCGCGGCATTCTCGATCGAAAACTCATCTGTCGTCTCTGAAGCGGCGACAGCGCCACTCTCGTCAGGCGCATGAAGGTGCCGGTCCTGCAGATGCCGATCCTGCCCCGGTATCGCCATCGTCGTGTTCCAAGCATCATCGGGCGCGGCGCCTTCGATGGAAAATCCTCCGATCGTTGGGGCCGGAGCCGGGGACGACGGCCCCTCGACCGGCGCTTCGGCCGGCGCTTCACCCCGCATCAACACCGCCAACCGCTGGACCACGGGACTCTCCGGCGCCAGGGACTGCACCTTTTCAAAGATCTCTTCGTGCAGCGTCGGCATTCCCGGTTCCGGATTTTTCAGCAGGACTTCGATGGCCTGGCCGTAGTGCTTCACCGCGGTCTCGATCTCGCCTTTTTCTTCGTACAATTCGCCGTGCAGCTCCAGAAGCGGGACGGAATGAGGTTCGACGGCGAGGAACTCGCCAATGAGCGCTTCAGCCTGCGGATAGTCCTGCGCGCGCAAGGCCGCACCCGCCAGGAAGCGGTACTCGCCGAGGGCGACCTGCAACTGACCCTGCTGAAGATGCAGCCGCGCGAGCAACTGACAGACCCGTGGATTGCCGGGCTCCTTGGTGAGCATTTGGTTGAGGATCGCTTCAGCACCCGCATACTGTTTCTCTTCGATGCGCCGGCTCGCTTCAGCCAGCAGATCGGTCGGCTCTCCGGTTTGCGGTGCCGCTGCCACAGTCTTCGCCGGGCGCACCGGCGTGCCATCGGTTTTTTTGTAGTGCTCGATGTACTGATGCGCCTCGCTGTTGCCCGGGTCGATGCGCAGCACGGACTCATACGCTTCCTTGGCTTCGGCATACCGTTGCTGTCCCGACCGCTCGCGCCCGAGTTGCAGATAGACCTTCGTGGCCTCGTCCTGCATGTTTTCCTGCAAGCAGAGCTCGGCTACACGTTGCTGGGCATCGAGATTCGAGGGATCCTGGCTGACGATCTTCTTGTAGATATCGAGGGCTTCTTTGGTCTTACGCTCTTTGAGGTAGTGCTTTCCCAGCGTCAGGTAGTCCTGGACGGCGCTGCTCAGCAGTCCCCGCTCGGCATTCAAATCGCCCAGGAACCGATACATATCGTAACGCGATGGATCGAGTTTGAGGACCTTTTTGTAGGTGGCGATGGCCTTGAGTGTCGCCCCCTCGGCACGGAAGGCGTTGGCGGCCTGGATGAACGAGGCGACCGCATCTGCCGTTGCGTTGCGTTTGAGGTGCAGTTCGCCGATGGAATTATGGATGCCCCCGTCACCCGGCGATTCGGCCGAGAGCTTCTTCCATTCACCGATGGCGGCGTCGAACTGACCTTTTGAAGCAAACAGCTGGGCGCTGTGCAGAACCTTACTGCGGTCGATGCCCAAGTGAAACCTCCAATAGTCAACAAACGCTAACAGTATCAATGGTTTTTGTCAAAAGAATCCCCCAATAATTCCGCATCGCTCCTCGATAAAAACACGAAGGCCCGCCGGAGTGATCCGGCAGGCCTTCAACTGAAACGGACAAGGAAGAGATCGCGGTTAGGAGGCCGCGATCGACATCTTCATGACATTGGCCGCCTGTGGTCCCTTGGCGCCCTGAACGATATCAAATTCGACGTTTTCACCCTCCTTCAATGATTTGAACCCTTCCCCCTGGAGCGCGGAGTAGTGCACGAACACATCCTCTCCGCTGTCCAGACGGATGAATCCAAACCCTTTACGGTCGTTGAACCACTTCACGGTACCTTTTGTCTTCACAAAAACCCTCCTTTCCTCAACGGTCACGCGTGCATGCGCAACCGTGCCCGAACCCAGTTAAAGCACACCGCAGGAATCATGAATAAGAAATGGATTATGAGATCCGGGAACGGATGGGCGGGCTCTGTGCAGAAGAAAAGACGTGCTCACGAGACCCATCTTGGTTACAAATCGCGGGGCAGCATGTACCATACGGTTTTTAATGTTGTCAAGTCTCTCTTTCCCGTCGCGGGCGATTTTGCTTCCGGTGGACAAGGTGGAACCAGTCCCCTATAGTGTGCCGGATCCCTCG
The DNA here is from genome assembly GCA_036376045.1 of Nitrospira sp. Taxonomy (GTDB): domain Bacteria; phylum Nitrospirota; class Nitrospiria; order Nitrospirales; family Nitrospiraceae; genus Nitrospira_C. Next base: position 20,588 of record DASVBB010000011.1, on the reverse strand, counting down.
GAAAGGGCCCGCTCCGATGATGCTCCGCAGGCTGCTGGACCGGTATATTTTCACAGAGTTACTGTCGCCATTCAGCCTGAGTCTGGGCGTCCTGTGCTTTGTCATGCTGACCCGGGAACTGCTCCGTCTGGTCGAACTCCTGGTCTCCAAAGGGGTAGGACTATGGGCAGTACTTAAAGTATTTGCCCACCTGCTTCCCTCCTTTTTGGTCCTGACTTTGCCCATTGCAGGTATCATCGCCTCCATCACTGCGTTCGGCCGGCTTTCGCTCGACAAGGAACTGGTCGCCATGCGGGCCGCCGGCTTGAGCCTGCTGCGGCTCGCCCAGCCGGTGATGCTGTTCGCCTTGCTGGTCTTCGGGCTGACGATATGGCTCGCACAATGGGGACAGCCGTGGAGTTCGATCAATCTCAAAAAGGTGGCACTCAGCCTCCTGCGTGACCAGCTGGTCCTGGCCCTCGATCGCGGCTCGTTCGCCGAACCAATTCCCAAAATGACCATTTACGTGTCCGAAAAAGGGGACGACACGTCTGGCGGCATCTTTATCTCGGATGAGCGCAATGCCGAAGACCCGCGTATCATCGTCGCGGAGGGCTACAACGTGCTGATCGACAACTCGACGGACCAGGTCGCCTTACGGCTGCGCAACGGCGTGATCCATAGCCGCCCCGATGAGATTGATCAATATCAGCTGGCTTCCTTTTCGAACTACGATCTGAAACTGTCCCTCGCGCAGAGCGGGTACACCGCGACTGAAGAACGGCCGTCCTATGATCAGTTGATCGAGAAGCTGAATCAAACCCAATGGCGAGATCCCTCGGCATTGCGGCGGCTGACCGAATATTATAAGGACATGGCGTTTCCTACGGCCTCACTCATCTTGTGCATGCTGGGTGTCCCGGTCGGGATTGTGTCGAAACGCTCCGGGCGGATTGGTGGATTTGCCGTCGGAGTGTTCGTCATCGTCTCGTATTACGTCCTGAATGTGGCATGCGAGTTTCTCGTGACCGCCACCGTCATCCCCCCGTTCGCGGGCGCCTGGATGCCGAATATCCTGTTCCTGATCCTCACGCTGCTATGGTTCACCCGCATGAGCAAACAATAAATGCCGCTGCCCATCATCTTCCGTTACCTGTTCCGCGAATACGCCAAGATCTTCACCATGTGTTTCGCGGGTCTCATGACGGTCTATCTCGTCATCGACTTTTTTGAAAAGGTCCGCCGTTTCTTGAGCTACGACGCCCGGTGGGTGGATGTGCTGAGCTACTTTGCGCTCAAGATCCCCGCGATCTCGTTTCAAATCATCCCACTCGCCGTGCTCATGGCCACCTTGCTGACGCTGGGATTGCTATCGCGCAACAACGAGATTACTGCGTTGCGGGCGTGCGGTGTCAGTCTGCCTTGGATCGCCTCCCCTTTCCTTACCTTCGCCACCCTGATGACCCTTGTGCTGCTACTCTTCAGCTCCACTGTCATTCCTCTGGCCACGAGTAAGGCGGAAGAGATTCGCGTGATCTATATTGAAAAGAAGCCGCCGTCCGCGGTCGTGAAGCTGCCGCAGCCCTGGGCGCGAGTCGATGCGGATACGCTGCTCCACGTGACCAGCGTCGCGCTTGGCGGCGACACTTTGGCAGGAGTGCAACTCTTTCATTTCGACCAGGCGTTTCGCCTGATCGACATGACGGAGGCGCAGGAAGCGCATTATGCCGACCAGACTTGGACCTTGCACCGCGGGTTTCAGCGCCGCTTCAATCGCGATGGTACGGTGACCTTCACTGAATTCGACCGTAAACCAATCATCCTGGCATTGATCCCGAGCGATTTCACCGGGGGACTTGCGGGCGAACCTGAGATGATGACATTCCGTGCCATCCGGGAATCCCGCGAGCGGCTCTACCAGCACGGCTCCCAATTCGCACGGCTCCTGACCGATTATTACGGACGCATCGCCTTTCCTCTGGTCACCGTCATCATGGTGCTCGTCGGCATCGCCCTGAGCCTCCGGCGGAGCGGGAGGAGGGGCGGCAGCATGGCCATCGGTATCGGCCAGGCCCTGGTCGTGGGCTTCCTCTATTGGGCCAGTCACTCGATCGCGATCGCCTTCGGCCGCGGGGGCGCTCTGCCGCCCGTCGTCGCGGGTTGGCTGACGAACGTGCTCTTCACCAGCTACGGACTGTACCTGATGCTGAAGTTGCGCTATTGAAGCTGTGATGCGGTTGACTGGGCACGACCGCTTCCGGTAAGTAAAGGCACGAGCCGCAAGAGGAAACCACGCATGCCGAGTCAAATCGTCGTGACCGGATTAGGGATCATCAGCCCGATTGGTATCGGGGTGAGTGAATTCTGGAAGGCCGCTCTGGATGGCCGTTCCGGGGTATCCGCGATCACGGGCTTCGATCCTTTTCCGATGGATGGCTATCGCTCGAAGGTCGCGGGGCAGATCCATGGCTTTGCGCCGGAGCGGTATCTCGACAGCGTCCAAGCGGAACGGGTGGACCGGTACGCTCAGTTTGCGCTCGTCGCGACCAAAGAGGCCCTGGCGGACTCCGGCTTGCAACTGGCCAAAGAAAATCCGCGCCGGATCGGCGTCATCGTCGGTGCCGGGATGGGCGGGATGGTGATGGGAGAACGGGAAATCACCCAACTGTACCAGTCCCAGCGTCCACATCGCGTGCACCCCAATTTCATTCCTGTCATTACGCTGAACTCCGCCTCCGGGATCGTGGCGATGGCCCATGGCGCCAAAGGACCGAACTACACAATTTCCACCGCCTGCTCTTCAAGCGCGCATGCGTTGGGCCAGGCCATGCAATGCATCCGAGAAGGCCGAGCCGATGTCGTCATCACGGTCGGCGCCGATGCGAGCATCACACCGCTGGTTTTCGCGGGATTTTGCTCCCTGCGCGCGCTCTCGACCCGGTACAACGATCAACCGGAACGAGCCTCGCGTCCCTTCGATCGTCTGCGCGACGGATTCGTGATGGGCGAAGGTGCAGGTGCGCTCGTGTTGGAATCCGCGGCGCATGCGAAAAAGCGCAAAGCGCGCATTTATGCCGAAGTGGCGGGCTATGCGGCGACGAGCGAGGCCTATCATATGGTCATCCCGCGGGAAGACGGCGAAGAGATCGCGTCCACCATGCGCTTGGCCATGGCCGATGCCGGCGTCGCAGCCTCCCAAATTGATTACATCAACGCCCATGCAACATCGACATCGATCGGCGACGCGGTGGAAGCCAAGGCCATCCGCCAGGTCTTCCGGTCCCGCGCGGACAGCATCGCCGTCAGCGCAACCAAATCGCTCGTCGGGCATACCCTGGGAGCGGCCGGCGCCATCGGAGGCATTGCCAGCGTGCTCGCCATTCATACCGGGCAGATCCATCCGACCGCCAATTATGAGGAGCCGGATCCGGCATGCGCCCTTCGTGGCATCAAGGCCGCCGTGCAGGAACGGAAAGTCAAAGCCGCGCTGCTCAATGCCTTTGGGTTCGGCAGCAACAATGCGGCGGTCGTCATCAAGCGTTATGCGGCCTGAACCGTCAGCCCCACGGCTTCCCGCCGCAAAGGACGTTGCAGCATGAGCGACCGCGACGTAAGTGAAAAAATTGTTGCAGCTCTGGCCGACTACCTGAAGCGCGATCCCTCCGCCATTCAACGAGACCACCATTTGCGGGACGATCTGGGCCTTGACTCCATGGCGGTGATCGAGCTCTTGTACAAGATCGAAGAAGCCTTTGACCTGCAGATTCCGGATCAGGACCTCGTCGGTCTGTCGTCGGTCGGTGCAGTGATCCAGTACGTCGAGCACCGTCTCGTGCCCGTCAAGCGCTCAGCCCGCCCTACCGTCAAAGGGAAGAAAAAAACTTAAACTGCTATGGGATCCTTGTCTGCGCCGACGACCCTCACGCTCGCACAGATCCATCACCTGGTCGGAGGCACGCTGCACGGCGACGGGACCTGTGTCCTATCGTCATTGTCGAGCCTGAACGACGCGACTCCGCAATCGCTGGCCTTCATCGCGAACGACCAGGCCGCGAAGCTTCCCGGCGGTATCAAAGCAGGGGCGCTCCTGGTTCATCGTCATTTTCCAGACCTCGCCATTCCGCAGGTCGTCGTCCCGAATCCTCTCCTTGCCTTCGCACAAGTGGCCCAGACCTTTTTCGTGCGCTCGCCGGCTCCTCGCGGCATCGCCACGGAAATCACCAAGGGTGCCGGCGTCGTGATCGGCAACGATCCATCAATCTGGCCGTTCGTCACGCTGGGAGACCGCGTCACGATCGGATCGAGAGTGACGCTCTATCCCGGCGTGTACATCGGGGCCGACTCCACGGTAGGAGACGACAGCGTGCTGTATCCCAACGTGGTCGTCCGGGAGGGCTGTTCCCTCGGCGCGAGGGTCATCGTCCACAGCGGCACTGTGATCGGCGCGGATGGCTTCGGATACGTGCAACATCAAGGGCGACACCATAAAATCCCGCAACTCGGAGGGGTGACGATCGAGGATGACGTGGAGTTGGGAGCAAACGTGACCATCGACCGGGCCACGCTCGGCCGCACGATCATCAAGCAGGGCACGAAAATCGACAATCTCGTGCAGATCGCCCACAACGTCACCGTCGGGGAGCACGACATCATCGTGGCACAGGTCGGGGTGGCCGGCAGCACGACGATCGGCCATCACGTGATGATCGGTGGCCAGGCTGGACTTGCCGATCATCTCACGATCGGCGATCAGGTGATGATCGCGGCACGCGCGGGAGTCAATCGCAGTATCGAACCGAATCAGATCGTCTCAGGCGCGCCCATCATGCCGCATGAGACATGGATGAAGGCCCAGGCAGTCATTCCGCGGCTTCCCGAGCTGCGACAATTGGTTCGTGAGCTTGTGCACCGGATAGAGCGCCTCGAAGCTCAGCTTCATAAGCCGAAACCCGCCAAGCGCACACGCAAGACCTCCCGGCGCAGATAACCCGCCGACGGCTCAGTTGACCACTCCACGCCAAAAAAACAACTTGCTCCAATAGAATCCTGCCCACGGCATGAGGATCGCCGGAAGGGCATCCATCGATCCATACACCATGGCCGAGAATGAACTGCTCACGAGCACAGCGATGCCGGCGAGATAGGCCAACGGCACCAACTTACGGCCCCGATGGTCAATGGCAGGAATCAGCGGCTCGGCCTTCGCTTTTCTTTGGGTGCGTTGTACGGCCGTGCGCATCCGCGCGGCGAACACATCGGGAACGGTGTCAAGAAGGTACCGGTGGTAGCGTGTTTGCATCCACCCGCAGATCCCGCCTAGCAGCAGCAGCGCCGTACTCGTGCTGAACGTGATCCAGGTGTACGTTCCGGAGGAGATCAGTTGATAGCCGAGCGTTCCGACTCCGCCGAGCATGCACACCAGCCCGAGAAAGCCGGAAGGAAGCAGAATGTACGTCCGGATGTAGTGGCGTGCCTGCGTCCGGAGATCTTCGCTACGCCACTCCTTGACCAGTTTGGGCATCGATGCCGTTCCCTGTACACCGTCGGGTCGGCATCATAGCATTTGTCCGGGCCGGAGGTATTGGTTGTCGTCATGACTTTCTTTTCACCGCACAAGCGCGCGGAGGGACTGCAGGCGCGTCACAGAGACGGATAATACGCTTCACCGTGAAGCTGAAATCGCGGAGAAGGTGTCGCACAAGCAGAAGTCTCGGTCAGCCAACCGGCAGGATTTCGGCGATTGCCGAGCGCTCGACGCGGCCGATGCTCACCCATTGTTCCGCCATGGGTACGAGCGCTTGGATGCGAGTTTCCACGGCCGACAGCCGTTGCGCCAGCGTCGTGTTTTTTCGATAGGCGGCAACGCTCAGGAACGCCCGGAGGCCCTGAAGAAACATCGTGATCATGCCGGCCTGGACAGTTTCCGATGCCTCATAGAGGGCCTCGACCTGTTCGATGACCGGGGCAAGCTCGGACGACGTGACAAAATCCGTTGTCCCTTCTCGCTGGAGATCAGCGAGGATTCGCCGCATCGTTGGGATCCGTCGTCTCATCTCCTCGACAAACCGCTCGTCCATCCGGTCGAGTTCGTCAAGAATGCGGCGGATCCCGTCCACGGTGATGTCGGCGCCCTCCTGCTCCGCCCGGAGAATGACGGCATCCAGCACATCGCGGGCGGGTTGCACGGAGCGTGACCGGACATGCTGCAGATCGCGCAATGCGGTTAACAGAGAGGTCCCGGAAGACATCCCCAGTGAGACCACGGGAGGCTCCGCCTTAGAAACGGGAAGTTCCATCGGTTCGAACAGCTCTGAAAGCTCTTCCGCCGGTCTGCCCTCAGCATGACGGACCGCCGTCGTGATCCGTTGAAGTCCCGATTGCAATGTGGCCAACGCCGCAGCCATTGCGCGTGGTTCCTGCCGCCCGACATCGTGCAGGGTCGGCAACAGCTTCAAGGCCATTTCTTCGATCGACGACAGATGCACCGTGGCGGCGGACCGTGCGAGGTTGGTGAGTCCCTGGAGCATGATCCCATAGAGCTTGGGCTTGGTCGTGCCGTTGGCCCCCTCACTCAGCCGCTTCAAAGCGGAATGAACCTGCGCGAGCCACTCGTGCGCCTCCAGCGCGAACAGGCCGATCACTTCCTTCTCAAAACTGGCGTCGATGGGATCCTGAACGGGTGAACGGGCAGGCCCCCCTCCCTCGGCCGGCGGCCGGCGGTCGCCGACCTCAGACGGCGCGGCGGCGCTGCGGGACTCGACGACGCCCTGAATGGCACTGGCCAACGCATCCAGATTTTCCAGCAACGAAGCAAATTGATCCGACACGCTCGGGACATTCTTGGAACGCCGGTCCGCCGAGAACGTGAATGAGACGCGCGCCACATCGGGCGATTCGACCGTCTCGATGATCGACACCAGCGGCGATGAACTCAAATCGATTTCCCGCTTCTCCGGTCCGTTTCCATATGCCGCATCGGTATCAACGGCCACAATGGGGCGCAATGGAAATTGCACGTTGATTCCGACCACTGAGCCTATCTCTCCAGTCGTCAATCGAACCAATGTTCCCAATGGGTATGCCGATAATTGCTCAACCAATGCTTTCATGATTTCTCGAGGAAAGGCCGACCGCTCGGCCACGATGAGCTCCCGGACAGCCTCATGTGGAAAAAAGCGACGGCGGTACGGCCGAGGCGTGACCAGCGCATCGAACACATCCACGGCGCCGATGATCTGCGCCATCTCGTGGACGTCGCGGCCACTGAGCCGGTTCGGATACCCGCGTCCATGCGATCGTTCATGCGCCTGCCGGACGACCAGGGCCAGCCACTCCCATTCTGGGCCAAGTGTCCGGACCAATTGATAGCCCAACTCTGGATGCTGTTCGATCAACGTCCGTTCTTCGTGAGTCAGTCGTCCGGACTTCGTCACGATGGATTGGGGGACGGCAAACAAGCCGATGTCATGCAGCAGGCCGGCCAGCGTGAGTCGCTGAAGTTCCTCTCCGTAGTACCCCAATCCCGATCCGACCTTCGTCGCCAAGATGCTCACGTTGACCAAATTCGTGATCAATGTGGATCCGCTGGGGCCTGCCAGTGCCTGAACGACGAGTTGATCGTTCCGGCCAATCGACTCAGCGATATCCTTGGCCAGGGCCGACAACTCTGCCATCTCAAGGGGGTCCTGGCGTTGAATCGCCGAGGCCACGGCAGTCAGCTCCTGCTCCGCCCGCCGGTACACATCTGTCGCGCGTCGTTCTTCCATCACTCCATGTCGCTGTATCTGTTACGCATTCACATTCACTTCAGCATGCAATCGGCTGGAAGGCATGTCAAGGCGGAGTGGCCATGACCACGCCGCTCACCGCGCAGGCAATGCCTGACCAATGGCCGCTCGCTCTGCTCTTCCCCGTTCGACCCATTGATGGATCATGTCGCGGATTGCGGTGAGCCGCGCGCTGACGGCCTGCACCCGTTCGGCGGCCAAGTGCAGGCGATGCTGGGCGACGACCGACAAGAGGCTTTGCAGTCCGCCGAAGAAGGTCATGGCAGGCGTCACATTGACCTGCTGCGCTTCGGCCCGCAACTGCACCACCTCCTGTAAGGAGGCTTCCAGGGCCCCGTGAGGGACCGTACCCTCGCCGGCCAAGGCGGCCAGTTTCTCAGTCAAGCCCGGCATCTGCGCATCGATGACTTGGACAAACGCCTCCTCTGAAGCGGCCATGCGGTCGAGATACCCTTGAATCACGTCGACGCCGACCTGCTGCACTCCCGCCTGGATTTGGCCTTCCATTTGATCGATCAGCGTCTTGATTAAATTGCGTTCCAGCGGCCCAGCCGGGGGCGGTTGCTTCGATTGCAGGGTACGGAGGGTGTCGAGGAATTCCGACGGGGACAGTGCAGGAGAGGCCTCGATGGCTTCGGTCTCCCCTTCCGATTCGAAGGACACGCCGGTCGCGCTTGTCAGCGCCGTATGAATCTGTCCGAGCTGTTTGCAGAGAGAGAGAAAATCCTGTACCGAAAACGACTTCGTCGGATCCTTGATCGCCTCGATGAACGGCAACGCGGCGAAACTCGCCTGTTCGACATCGGGAAGGTTAATGGTGGCGGCAGAGCCACCGAGGTTCGTCACGCCGGCGGTGAGGGTCCCGATCAATGCGGCGTGGCGTTCCGGCGGAGGTCCTTGTTGCAGCTCGTCCAGAGCGACATGAATGTTCTGCAGCCATTCGTGCGCCTCCTGAACAAAGAGATCGACCAGCTCTCTTTGGAAATCATCTGATGTGTCGCCCGACATGCATTCACTCTCTCACCGCGACAGGGCCCGACGGAAAAGCCATTGCGCTGAGCGGTCAACCGCCTGCGGGTGTGCAAGGGAGAAATCACCGGCGTATGACATCGGGGGCCCGTCTGACCTGACGAGCGCAGACGCGTCAGGCGCGCTTGGACCCTCCTCCAAGCTGGGATGCCAGGCCCGCGATCTCGCCCAACTTCTTGGCCATTTCCTCGAATCGTTTCGTCGCCTGCTGCGCGGCCATCTCCGTTTCAGAGACCCGGCGGGCCAGCACCGCATTGCGCTCCCGTTCGGCTTCAAGGAGTTGCAGCATTTCCTTGGCCTTCGTGCCGCCGGCTTCGGTGTCCGCCAAACGACGGGTCAGTTCCTCCACCCGTTGTTGTTCGCGCGAGAATTGTTGCGCCAGCTCCTGCGAGCGACCGACCGCCTTTTCCATTGCCGTCATCTGCTGCACCAACTGCGTCGCCGCCTGACGCTCGGCATTCAAGGCGGCTTCAAGTTCCTGCACCCGGCCGACCGATTTCTGGAGGTCGTTCATCCGCTGCGTCTGCTGGGCGGTCAGCGCCCGTTCCTTTTGCAGCACTCCCTCGAGTTCCTGAGCACGTGCCGCCTGGCTCTGTAAATCAGCGGCGAGCTTTTTGAATTGGGCCGACTGATCCCGCTCGTTCTTGACCACCGTTTCGAGTTCCTTCAAACGTTGAGCCGCCCCGGCCAGTTCCGCGGCCGCCTTCTTCGCTTGTGCGGCCTGCTCGCGCTCGAGGGCCAGCAGCGATTCGAGCTCTCTCGCCCGCCCCGCTTGGGTTTCAAATTCCTTGAGCCGTCCCACCTGAGCCTCAAGGTCTTTGATCCGGCCGACCTGGGCCTCCAACTCTTTGATTCGACCCGTCTGAGCCTCCAGATCCTTCATTCGCCCGGTTTGGGCTTCGAGTTCTTTGACCCGACCGGTCTGCGCCTCGAGCTGGGCGATGCGCTGCATGAGGTGTGTCGTTTGGGCGCGTTCTTTCTGCAGTTGTTCTTCGGTCTGCTTGAGTTGTTCCAGAGTTTGACGGGAGAGCTCCGGCTGCTCGCCCTCGACAGCGGCGCTCGACGGGGAGACGGGTTGTGCCGCAGACTGAGGAGCCGGCTTCGCTGGGGCAGGAGGCGGCGACGGCGGCTTCTTGCCCAGGAGTTCAATGACCCGGTCTTTGAGGGACGTGCCTTGAAACGGCTTTTTCAGCACGCCGTCCGCATGACAGGACTCGGCCTGCTTGGTGACTTCGTCGTTGACGATGCCGGAGATCAGCAATACCGGGGTATTGGCCAGCGCGGCCTGGCCACGCACGAAGGCACACACCTCATAACCGCTCTTGTCCGGCATGATCACGTCGGACACGATGAGGTCGGGAACCTCTTTGGCGAGGAACGCCAGCGCCTCTTCGCCGTTGGCCGCCAATGTCACGCCTAACCCGGCCTCCGTCAGCAGCCGTTCGGCAACCTTGCGAACGGCAATGCTATCGTCTGCGACCAGGATCTTCGGCATGTATTATTCCTTTCTAAGAACACGCTTATGACCGGAGCTGGTCCTGGCGACTTCTGCCCAACCGTTGAAGCGCCACAATGTCGATTTCCTGTCCTTCATCGGTAAAGCTGCCCAATGTTTCCAGGTCGAGGCGCTTGCTGGGGACGATGTGGGCGATATCTACGTTGTGCAGGGACGGAATGACTCCATCGATACAAATCGCCATGGGACCGTCGACATGACGAGCAACCAGACATAACAACGGATCGCCTTCGGGCTCCCGGCTGAGCCGGGTCGCCAAATCATAGACCGGCATGACGTCTTTTTCGCGCTTGAGCATGGCTGCCACAAAGGGCGTGCGGCTCGGCACCGGCACCGGATCGATCCATGGCGCCACGCCGCCGACGTCTTCGGTGCGCGCCGCCAGTTTTCTCCCGCCGACCGAGAACACCACGACGTTCCACGAGCGCTTGGCAATGACCGCTTGGTCTTGATGACGGGCCGCACGTAACATAATGCACCTACGACGATGACAAGGCGTGGTGACCGACGATTTCGCCCAACTCCCCCAACACCCAGTCCGCACTGAGAATCAGCACGAGCTGATCCCGATAAATGGTTGTCCCGGAGATCCAGGTCCGTTCTTCCTGCTGGAAATGAGAAGGCAGCGGACGACACTCCGCCCGTTCCATCTCGATCATGCCGATCACTTCCTCGACGCGAACGGCGCCGTGAGTTTGGCCGTTCGAGTAGAGGACGACCCGCATGTCGGGGTTGGACACATCGAGCACGGCGCCAAGCCGACCGGCCAGGTCGACGTCGTCATACGTGACGCCGACAAACGTGACACGGCCTCCCCGGCCGGCTTCCTGCGGGGTCAGCACGCCGCGAACACCCTGGGAGGGCACCGCGCACCACTGTTTCCCGAAGCGCACGACCAGCAGCCTGGCTGTCTGGACGACGGCGGTCGTTACCTTATGATGGCCTCTCAAACTCATTCACATCTCAACGACGTTGCCGGTGCATCGCATATCCAATGTCCCGAGGCGGAGCGTTACGATTTCCGCGCAGGCGACTCCTGGCCGATCCACCGTTCCAGTTCTTGAATCAGCGCTCGCTCTTCCACGGGCTTGGCGATATAGGAGCTGGCGCCGACGTTCAACGCCATCTGGCGGTGCTTGTCGCCCGCACGCGTCGTCATCACGATGATTGGCGTCTGTTGCGTCTGCGACCTGCTGCGCAACGCCTGGATCACTTCGTATCCGTTCAACTTGGGCATCTCAAGATCTGTCAGGATCAGCCGGTAATTTTTGGCTGATGCCTTGCGCAGTCCTTCTTCTCCATCCACCGCTGTGTCGACTTCATAGCCCGCCGTTTCCAACATGCGTCCCACGAACTTTCTGATGCTTAGGGAGTCGTCGATGAGGAGAATCTTCTGCTCCACCGCCGGCTGAGGCGGTGCGTCCTCGAATGGCGTCTCGGTGGCAACACCTGACGACGCCTCGCTGGACGCCTCCAAGGGTGCTGCGGCCTTCTCGCCGCCAGACAGCAGCCTGGCGGGATCAAGCACGAGCACGACCCGGCCCTCGGGATCGATCGTGGCGCCGCCGAAGCTGGACCGCTCCAGGGACTTGAGGGCGCCAATCGGCTTGATCACGATTTCCTGACGACCGAGCAACTCGTCGACCGCGAGGCCGATGGGGCCCGTGCCCGTCCGTACGATGACGACCGGCTTCCCGACCTCCACCTGTGACGCAGCGTTTCGATACACCAATTGCTGCAACGGCTGGACGTCAATGGCCTCGTCACCAATATGCAGCATCGAGCGTTCGCCCATTTGTTGGAGCGATCCGGCCGTCAGCATCGTCACCTCGCGCACGCTCGGCAGCGGAATGCCGTAGCGTTCCTCGCCACACCGCACCATCAGGGCGGTCGCGATGAGGAGTGTCAGCGGCAGGTGCAGGGTGAACTTCGTGCCGACGCCCCGCACGGATTCGACGTCGATGTGACCGTTCATGCTCTCGATGACCCGCTTCACCACGTCCATGCCAACGCCGCGGCCGGCCTGGTCGCCGACCTGTTCGGCGGTGGAGAATCCCGGCAGGAAGATGAACTTGATGGCCTCAGCTTCCGGCATGTTCTTGGCAATGTCCGAGCGGACCAGTCCCCGTTCGACGGCTTTGGCCCGGATCTTTTCGATATCGAGGCCGGCGCCGTCGTCTTCCACCTCGATCAATACCGCGTTGCCACGATGCGACGCGTGGAGATAAATCGTTCCGGCTGCTGGCTTGCCCTTCGAGACCCGCATGGCCGCCGGTTCGATACCGTGATAGACGGCATTGCGCACCAGGTGCACCAACGGATCTACCAGACGTTCGACGACGCCCGTATCTACTTCGGTGTGTTCGCCGGACGTGACCAGTGTGACTTCCTTGCCGGTCGCTCTGGCCATCTCCCGCGTCGCCCGGCGGAAGCGGGTGAACGGAGTCCCGATGGGCACCATCCGCGCGCGGGCGATTTCGTCCCGCATGCCGAGGGTGAGTTGCTGCAGCTGGCTCATGTCTTCATGCGAGCGGCGGATCGACCCGCTCAATTGGGTCATCGACTCGGAAATGTCGGCCGTGACCTCGCTGATGCGCCTGGCCAGAATGTTGAAGTCGTCATACTTGTCGAACTCGAGGCTGCCAAAATCGTGTACGCCTTGGAAGGCCGCCGCTGCACTGCCGGCCTTCACCGAATCGGCTGGACTTCCCGTAGTAGTCGGCAGCGTGAAGGTGTGCTTTTCTTCGAATGACCGGACGGAATCGATGAGCCGCACCCGGCACGCCAAGACTTGTTGCGACAACTGCTCCAACACTCTCAGACGCTGCTCCAGCCGTCCACGACCAATGACCAGCTCGCCGACGAGATTCAGCAAACGCTCGAGTCGATCACGGCTGACGCGAATCACTTCGCGGTCCTCGGTGACGCCCGTTTCTTTGGCTTTGGTCTGCTCAGGCTCCTGGTTCTTCTCCTCGACGACGGCAGGTTCGGGAGCCGGCTGTACAGGCACCGCCTTGACCACCGTTTCCACAGCCGTCGACGTCTGCTCGAGCTGCTTGAGGCCCTTCATCGCCGCCGCAAAGCGCTGCCGCACGGTGCCCGTCAAGGTCGGATCGCGGCGCATGAGCAGGCGCACGACGTCCACTGATCGCAGCAACACATCGGTATGCCCCGGCTGCACCTTGACGCGGCCTTCACGGACCGCGCCCATAAAATCCTCAATATAGTGCGTCAAATCGCCGATCGACTGGAACCCCACCGTGTACGCCGAACCCTTGAGCGTATGCGCGGTCCGGAACAGTTGGTTGATCAGATCCGGATTCTGCGGTTCCCTCTCGAGTCGCAGCAGCTGGGCTTCCAGGCTTTCCAGGTATTCCTGCGCCTCCGGCGCGAAATAGGAGAGCACCTCCGGGTCCAACATCGGCATGAGATATTCATCGGTCAACGAGGGGGCCGCGGTCGCGCTTGACGCGGCCTCGGACGGCGGTTCGAGCACGGCCGTCGCCACCTGCGCCATCACCGGCTCGGCCGCCGGCGCTGCTGCCGGCGCCGGAGCGCCGACAGGCTCACCCAGTTGAATGTGCTGCAGCGTCTGGGTGACGCCCGGGACATCATGGCGCAGCTGGTCGAGCTTGCCGTCGTCCCGTTTCATCAGAAGTCGAATGACGCCGACCGCGTCACCGATGGTGGAGAGCATGGCCGACGAGACCTGAATCTTACCGTCGCGCACGGCGATCATGCAGGCTTCAACCGGATGCGCGATGTCCCCGATGACCTTGAACCCGATGGTGTGTGCGGAACCTTTGAGTGTGTGGGCGGTGCGATACAGCGATTGGATCGTTTCGGCATCGCCGGGATTTTCCCGCAAGCGATTGGTCAACACCTCCAGAGTCTGGAGATATTCGTCGGCTTCAGGAGCGAAATACGACAGCACCTCGGGATCGATGGTGGGTACGAGATATTCCGAGCCCAACTCCTCGACGCCGCCCGATGACTCGGAGGAGGGCAACAATGCGGCCACCTCCTTTTTCCAGTGGGCGCTGACGGCAAGGTCCTCATTGCCACCTTGTTTGACGACCTCAAGCTGCGATTGAAACGCTTCCACCATGCCGCGAAGCACCCCGACCGTCTTGAGCCAAAGGGACGGATCAATGGCGGTAGACTGCTCCAACGTCGTCTCAAGCAGTTCTCCCAGAAGCGAGAGGCCCGAAAAGCCGTAGATCCCTGAGGCGCCACGCACTTTATGCGCCCAGACATACTGGCTTTGCAGCTCTTGGGGACTGGGCAGCGCCTCGCCCGGAGGATTGACGGCTGCGGAGAGCGCGGCGATGGCTTCTACCGCTTCCATGACGAAAATATCGAGGAGGCCCTGACGGTCCAGTTCGGAGCTCATCCTATCCTTTCTGACCCGGAGCGCCGTGCGCCGGCGCCCCGGGCACCAGACCTTAGGCCAGCTTGAACTGCGCGACCGACGCCGAGAGACCATCGGCGAGCTTGGCCATGTCTTCGACAGTCACCCGTGCGGCATCGGTGGCTTTTTGTGTCGCCACGGCACCGCCGGTGAAGTCCTTAATCGAGCGGCCGACCTGATCCGTCGACGCTGTCTGTGTGGCGGCTGAATGCGCGATGGTTTGCGCCAATTCGGCAGAGCGTTGTGCGATGCCTGAAATTTCGTTGAACACCTCACCGGTACGCAGCGCGGAAGCCGATCCGGCTTCCACCGCCTGGGTTTCCTGCTCCATGGCGACCACGGCGTCCTGCGTTTCGGTCTGAATCACTTTCACCAGGTCTGCAATTTCACGTGTCGCTTGCGTGGAACTTTCGGCCAGTTTCCGCACCTGATCGGCGACGACCGCGAACCGCGCTCCCGCCTCGCCGGCGCCGGCCGCCTCGATGGCGGCGTTGAGCGCGAGCAGGTTGGTTTGATTCGCGATGTCTCGAATCGTCGACACGATTTGTGAAATTTCCAATGAGCGGTCGCCGAGGCCCTTCACCTGCTTCGACATGCGTTGCACGGCTGAACGGATGCTCTGCATGTCCTGCACGGTTTCCTGCACCGCGACACGGCCGCGTTCGGTCGCTTGCAACACTTGCTTGGCGGATTCGGAAGACGCACCGGCGGTTTCCGCGACTTGACGCATCTGCGCGGCCAGCTGTTCGACGGCGTTCAGGGTTTTGACCGACTCGTCCGCTTGGTGTTTCGCGGTTCCGGCCATCTGACCTGCGCTGTCGCGCAACGTACCGGCTGACTTATTGACGCGTTCGGCCGCCTCACGGACCTGCTTGAGCAGTTGTCCGAACCGACCGATCATGAGGTTGAAACCGTCCGCCAGGTTTCCGAACATGTCCGCCGTCACTTCACCGCGCTTCGTCAGGTCCCCTTTACCGACGTCCGACACCAGCACGAGGAAGTTCATCAACCGTTTCTGCATCTCGTCACGTTCACCTTCCGACGTCACGAGAGCCGTAATGCGGTCCAACATGGCATTGAACGAGCTGGCCATCTGGCCCAGCTCGTCCTTGGAGCTGATCTTGGCGCGCGCTTGATAGTTGCCGCTCGCGGCCAATTGGGCGACGTTCGCGACCTGTCCGATACCCAGGGACAGTTTGTGGGCCACCCAGTATCCGAGGGCTAAGCCCAACAGCACGGCGGCGACACCGCCGACGACCAGAATCCAGGTCGCGTTGGAGGCCATGGTCTTCGCTTCATCCGAGAGGTCTTTGGCGACTTCTGACATGGTCTTAATCTGTTCGGCGTGACGCTGGGTCACCTTTTCGAACGCCGGGCTCAAGCTCACCGTAATGGCCAGGGCGCCCAATTCCCGCATGGCCAAGGCCTGACCGGATGACAACGCCTTATTCTCGAAGCTCTCTTTGATCGTGTTGATCGCCGCATCACCCTGAGCAAAGAACTCGGTGAGCGCCGCTTTCAATTCGGCAAGGTCCTTTGTTTCATCGCGGCCCGTGCTCGACGTCCGCAGCGTCGTTTTTTCGTAGCCGGAGATCAGCCGTTCGATTTCTGCACGGTACGGCGCAATATCTTTTAACTCGATCTCGAAGTCCGAGGCACGCGGCGTTCTCGCGACGTCGACCAGAGCCTCGTGGTAGCGGTTGACGTTGAACAGGAGCTGGTTGAACTCGGTCAACGGCACCGTGTAGTCCACGTACACCGTTTCGGCTTGCGTGGACAGACGGCCGTTCGTCACGATGCCCACGCCGGCCATGGCGGCGATGATCACACCGACCAAGCCGAACACCGTCAGCAGTTTGGCCTGTGTCTTTAGGTTTTCAAACCATTGGAAAAAATTGAGCCTCATGGGAACCTCCTCCTTGTCGCTCGCGATACGATCGAGCCGTAAGTCTCACACCCTGTCTTGACGAGTTTCTCTTCAGCCTGTGCCTTCAAAATGGGAAAGAACGACGGACGTTTCCAATACGCCGCGCAGCCGGTCTTCCAAGTTCACGACGGTCGAGACGAAGGGATTGCCTCCGTCTCCCGTACCGACCGGAGCCGGCAAGAACTGATCCTTCGACAGGGTGCGAATCTCGGGAACGGTATCCACCAAGACTCCGACCTGCCAGTTGCCGTGCTTGATGACGACGGCATACTTGAGGGCGGTGTCAGCGGCGAGGCCGATCATCTGCCGCAAATCGAGCAAGGGCACGACCGAACCGCGCAGATTCGTGACGCCGACCAAGCCGGCGGGCATGCCGGGGACGGGGGTGATGGATTCCACCACGAACACTTCGCGCACGTTCTGCAGATCGATCGTGAACAGTTCGCCCCCCAAAGACACGATCGCAGCCCGCATCGTTCCCGTGCTGGTGGTCGGGGCAGCAGTGCCCTGACCCTGAGCCGGGGTTTCGGCGTTCTGGACGGCAAGGGAGGTCGCGCTCTGCGCAGCAGCCATGGCGGTTATCCCAACACCCGTTTCACTGCCGCGAGCAGTTCATCGCCCTTGAACGGCTTGACGACATGGGCATTGGCGCCCTGTTGCTGGCCCCAGAACTTGTCGCTTTCGTTGCCCTTGGACGTGCAGAGGATGATGGGGATGTTCTTGGTCCGATCGTCGTTCTTGAGGTCGCGGCAGGCCTGAAAACCATTCCGGCCAGGCATGACGACATCCATGACGATCAGATCGGGCTTTTCACCGGCCACCTTATCCTCAAGCTTTTCGGTATTCGGAAAGGACACCACCGTGTGGTTCGCGCCTTTCAGCACTCCTTCAATCACTTGCAGCTCGGCATAGGAATCGTCCACAACAAGAATCTTGCTCATCGGTTCTCTCCTTGGTTCTGATGATGAATGTTTCCGATATATGACAACGCGATTACTTCAGGGGCAGTACGACGCTGATCGCGCCGGCCAAATCCCCTTCCTTCCAACCCTCTTTATGACCGCCCGTGATGTCCTTGCCGCCCTTCGGCGCGCCGTGGCACGACAAACAGGACGCGGCCGCATATTCTGGGTCCATCATACGCAGCACCGGCCGGCCGTCCACCATCGTATTGCGCACGTAGGTCTGGCCTTTGGGATGGCGCGGGTCATTGAACATCCGGAGCACCTCGGCTTCGAAGTCGTCCGGACGGTTGTTGACGTTGCGATAGTCGATGCCTGTGAGTTTCAGCTTCACACCGGTCTTCTTGTAGAAGTTTTCTCCGGTTTTACGCGCGAACACGGCAGGGATGAAGCCTTTGAACCCGATGCCGGGCCGGTTGATCACCGGCTGGGCCTCGTCGACCACGTCCTTTTCGGCCTCAACCAACGCGAGATAGAGCGGCGCTTGAGGCACGGCATTGGGAATTCTCAAGTCGATTTTGGTTTTCTTCTTAAAGCGCTCGATGACCTGTGCGGCAATGTAGTCGCCGGTAAAGCCCTTGTTGGCTTTCGACGCATCGTTAATATTGCCCATCTGCTCCGACATGACGCCACGGCCGATCTTCACCAGATCGATCAGGTGTTCCGCCACTTCGGCCTCGTTGCCCGCGAGTACCGGGCTTGCGTGACACAGTAAAGCCACTGCTGCAATCCTGCCCGCCATCCGCCAATTGCACCATGTCGCGTTCATACCCTTCCTCCTTCGTGATGTCACTTGATCGGATTCTTCGTTCCTTTTCTCATTCTTCGCGTCCATCACCTAGCGATTCCTGTTTTTGTACAGGCGGCGTCGGCAAAGCATGCGGCTCGTGACGCACGCAACCTTTCGCAGCCTGCGGCCCACTCTGCAAAGGTTGTGCTTATGCACGATCGACGCACAGCTACGTGAATACCGAACACAAAACGCCTGGGGTTTCAGAGATTTACGTACTCTACACAGGAACATCGTTCTGCCTCGTTCGCCGCATGAGTGTTCAGGTTGCGACAAAATGATGCCGTTTGGACAAAAATTGACCATTCGAATTGTCCGATCATCGCGCAGCGACTGCTGTGATCAGGTTCTGCGACTGTTGAGAAGTGTAGTCGGTGCCCAAGGCAGGGCGCCGTCGGGCGTGAGTTTCAAGGAAGTGTCTATCGGGAGGACGCGCGGGAGCGGGTCTGAGACCAACGTTGAGAACGTGTGAGTCCTTCTTGAACACACCGGCAAACGAGCCGCCCGATCATGGCACCGATCTGGGTATGTGTCCCGCTATACGGCAGCCGATGAAGTCCCTTCAGGCTGCTCGCGATGACGACCGCATCGGTTCCGGTCCCGGTGGCCAGCGATGAGGTGCGGACGGTGCTCCGAACCTTGTGCTGGATCAAGATTCCGGTCTTGCTCTCCGTGGCGACCTGTACCGCTCCCACCAACGCCGTCATACTCAATGTCGCATTCGTGACCAGAATGATATTGATGGTCCCTGGCTTATTACCGTCACAGTCGGTGACCATGCAGGGGTCCCCAGCCCGGACCGCGTTGGTGACGCCGACCGTGCAGAAACATTCGACCCAAATCGCCCCCGATTGTTCACGATCGACGACAAGCTGCGTCATTGGCACCGCCGTCATGAGGCCGATCACAGGCATCCTTGCCCTCACCCGCGCCGCCAGTCGGCCGAGATACCGGGCCGGATCGCTCCATTTCGTCGTCAGAGGACGCTGATTCGCAGATGGGTTTGCCGGAACCTGGTGATTGAGGATGGACCGCGCGCGGACGATGCCTCCCCTGCGCGGGGCGGAAGAAATGATTCGATGCATCTCCTTCAAATCGATGATCAGGGTCCCGTGTCGAACCCGATAGCGGATGCGCTCCTGTTTCGCGTTCACAGCGATCATCCTAATCCCGCAACAAGCCGCCCAGGGCGGCAAGCAGGCGATCATTCTCCCGCTGCTCCCGTACCGCAATGCGAATCATCCGGTCGCTGCAACCTTCCACCGAGGCACAGTCACGTATCAGCAGACCCCGCCGGCGCAGGGCCGAGGCGATCGCGGAAGCACGAACGCGCCGTGGCAGCTCGATCAAGAGAAAATTTACGGCCGAAGGAATCACTCTCAATCCATTCATCGACGAAAGCTGGTTGGCCACCCTGGCCCGTTCCTTTCCCACATAGGCGAGGCAACGACGTGCATGGCCAGTGTCCGCCATCGCCGCTTCCGCGGCTCGCTGGGCAACCGCATTGACAGTCCAGGGCGGCTGATGTCGCCTCAACAACGCGGCGACAGGCGCAGAGGAGAGGCTATAGCCGATCCGCAGGCCCGGCAAGCCGTAAAACTTGGTGAAGCTTCGAAGGATGATGAGCCGTGGGAAGGAGGAGAGGTGCGGCACACAGGTTAACACACCGCAATACTCGATGAACGACTCGTCCACGACGATCCACGCTCCGGCGCGAGAGGCGGCACCGAAGAGCCTCTTCAACTCGGCACGACCGCAGGGGCGTCCTGTCGGACTGTTGGGATGACAGACAAAGACGGCGTCGATGGCCGTCCTGCCGCGCCGCTGTGTGGTTAGTCGATGCGTCACTTCCTCGAGCGGAGGCCGGTAATCGTTCTCCGGCTTTGCCATGACCATGCGGTATCGCCCGCCGGCGCGTTCAACGGCATGGGCATACTCCACATAGGTTGGCCCGACAATGAGGACGGAGCGCATCGAGAGCGCTCGCGGGATGAGATCGATCAGTTCCGTGGCGCCGTTACCCACGACGACACAGTCCGACGACACGCGCCACCGGCGGCTGATCGCTCGCGTGAGACTGACACAATCAGGGTCCGGATAGTGCTGGACCAAGGTGGCCGCGTCCGCCACGACTCGAAGGGCGCGTGGCGAAGCTCCCAGCGGATTGATGCTTGCGCTGAAATCCAA
>DASVBB010000009.1:0-9876 GCA_036376045.1 Nitrospira sp. | reverse complement strand
CTCCATGCTGCGTGTATGGCTGTACCGGTGAAGGGAGGGGATAGCCGCAGGGGTACTGCGAGATTGAAAATTCTGAAACACGGCCCGTACACTCACAAGGAGCAAGCACGGTTAGAGGGCATCTGCACGCATAGAATGGGGTGGTGATCAGATCATGACGACCTTCAATGAACCCGCCAATATCCTGCTGGTGGACGATGATTCACGAAACCTCGACGTGCTCGATAGCATACTGGCCTGCCCCGAATACCGGCTGTTCCGTGCCCGCACGGCCGATGAAGCGCTGCTGGCGCTCATCGCAGAGGAGTTTGCCGTCATCGTCATGGACGTGCGCATGCCGGACGTCAGCGGCTATGAGTTGGCGCAGCTGATCAAGCAGCGCAAGCGGACCCAGCACATCCCGATCCTGTTCTTGACGGCCTACTATCGGGAAGACGGGGACGTGCTGCAGGGCTATGGGGCCGGGGCGGTGGACTACTTGAGCAAACCGGTCAATCCGCTGATCCTGAAGTCAAAAGTCGCGGTCTTCGTGGATTTGTTCCGCAAGACACGGGCGCTGGCCACGATGAACCGCGCAATGGAAGTGGAAATCGAGGAGCGGCTCAAGCAGCTGAAAGCCTCTCTGCATGAAAAGGACATTCTGCTCAAGGAAGTGCATCACCGGGTCAAGAATAACTTACAGGTGATCTCAAGCCTCATCGATCTGCAGGCGGAGCGCCTCACGGATCCCGCCACGCGGACATTGTTTCGCGACACCCGTGACCGCGTCCGTTCGATGGCGCTGGTGCACGAGAAACTGTATCAATCTGCTGATCTGGCGCACACGGAGCTCGGCGCGTACATCCGGAATGTGACGAAAGAGTTGTTTCTGGCACATGGGGAGGTCTCGTCCAAGGTGAGCTTGCAGCTCGAGCTCGAGCCGGTCTTCCTGCCGGTCGACATGGCCATTCCCTGCGGGCTGATTCTCAACGAACTGGCGACCAACAGCCTCAAGCACGCGTTTGTCGGCCGGGATCACGGCACGATCGACATCCAGCTGACCAGCGTGCGGAACGAATCGGTGCGTCTGGTCTTCCGGGACGACGGATGGGGGTTGCCCGCTGGACTCAATCTGCAGGCGGCCGAGTCCTTGGGGCTGCGGCTCATCCGCATGCTGAGCAAGCAACTCCGAGGCGAAATCGTCACGCCGGCGGGGGAAGGCACCACGTTTGAGCTGCGTTTCCAGATCCCCGAGTCGCGTGTCAGTTCATCTCCTGAGGCAAAGGCGGTGCTGGATGCCCAAGGCGAACATTCTCATCGTTGAAGACGAAGCGGTCGTCGCCGCCGACCTGGCGGGCAAGCTCGAGCGGGCAGGGTACCGCTCAGTCGGCATTGCGGCCGACGGTGAAGATGCCGTCGAGACGGCGAAGGCACTGGCTCCGGACCTCGTCTTGATGGACATCCGGCTGGGCGGCCCCATGGACGGCATCAAGACCGCCGAACGCATCCAGGCGTGCCGCAACATCCCGATCGTCTATCTGACCGCCCATTCAGATATGAACACGCTGCGGCGTGCCGCCGCGACCGAACCCTTCGGGTATATCCTCAAGCCCTTTGAGGAGCGCGATGTCACGACGCAGATCGAAATCGCCCTCTTCAAGCACCAGGCCGAGCGGCGCCTGCGCGAGAGCGAAGAGCGGTATCGCAGGCTCGTCGAGACGGCGATGGACAGCATCATCACGTTCGACCACGCCGGTCTCATTCTCTCGTGCAACCCCGCCACGGAAAAAATGTTCGGGTATCGGGCCGAGGAGATGGTCGGCCGCAATATCTCGATGCTGATCCCCGCGTGGTTTGCCGAAGGGGGCGATGAATTTTCAGGGGACGCGAAACAGCGGATCATGCGCCTCATCGGTCTGTGGCGGGAATTGAACGGGCAACGACGGCAAGGTGACGCGTTCTCGGTCGAGATCGCCGTCAGCGAGAGTTTTTCGAACGGGGAAATCCGGTACACGGGCATTCTGCGCGATGTCTCTGACCGCAAGCGGACCGAGGCAGAGTTGCGCTGGCGCGCGGGTCTGCTGGCCCAAACGCATGATGCGGTGGTGGTCTGGCGGCTGGGTGGCGGCATCATTTATTGGAACCACGGTGCAGAGGAGTTATACGGGTGGAAGGTGTCAGAGGCCGCCGGCCGACCCATCCATCAGCTCTTGGTCACGGAGTTGCCGCTGTCCGAGGAAGAGTTCCACCGGCAGTTGCTCCAGAGCGGCCGTTGGCAAGGCGAAATCCGGCAGTCGACCAAGGAAGGCCAGCCGGTCGTGGTGGAAAGCCGGATGGTCACGATGAACGAGGAGCACGGCGGCATTCTCGTGCTGGAGACGAATCGGGACGTCACCGAGCGTCGGGCCATCCACGAGAAAGTCTGCCGGCTTGCCGAAGAGCTCGAAGACCGGGTCAAGGAACGCACGAAGGAGCTGCTCCAGTCCCAAACCCTCCTGCGCCAGCTGGCGTCGGAACTGACGATCGCCGAGCAGCGGGAACGACGCCGCATCGCGACCGATCTGCACGACTACCTCGCGCAGTTGCTGGTCTGTGCCCGGCTCAAGGTCTCGCAATCCCGGGTCAGGTTGACGGATGTCGAAGTCGAGGGATGGCTCGGCGAGTCCGATGATATCCTCCAACAGGCCCTGACATACACTCGATCACTGGTGGCCCAGTTGACACCGATGGCGCTCCACGAATTCGGACTGGCGGCGGCGCTCAAGTGGCTCGCCGATCAGATGCGCCAGCAGTATCAGCTGTCGGTTCAGGTAGACGTGCAGACCGGGATTGTGGTGACGATGCCCGAAGACCAGTCTGTGCTCATCTTTCAATCCATCAGGGAACTGCTCATCAACGTGGCGAAGCACGCCAAGGTCGATCAGGCGACGATCAGGATGGAGCAGCGTGACGGACGGCTCGTCATCGCCATCGTCGACGATGGCCTTGGATCGGATCAGGCGTCGTCGTCGCCCCAAAGCCCCACCTCGAAGTTCGGATTGTTCAGCATCGGAGAACGGATGCGGGCTCTGGGAGGGACCTTCGAGTTCAAGTCTTCACCTGGAAAAGGCACAAAGGCCACATTGAGCCTTCCGCTTCCGGTTGCGGAGTCGGGCAGCTCCGGGACGCAGCCGCGGCCGACATCGGTTCACCGGCCGCAACCGGTCCCGGCCGATGTGGACTACTCGCATACACAGACATCGGCGTTCGGCAGCAGTGCAGAGCTTCTCAAGAAGAAGGCCGCGCTCGAGGACCATCCCCGTATCCGTGTGTTGCTTGTGGACGATCATGCGCTCGTCAGAAGCGGCCTATCGAGCGTGTTGCGCTACCATACGGAGCTCCAAGTAGTCGGCGAGGCGGCCGATGGCCATGAGGCGGTGGCGCTGGCCGCCGCGTTGAAACCCGACGTCGTTGTCATGGACGTCAACATGCCCCGCATGGGCGGCGTCGAAGCCTCCAGACGGATCAAACGGGATTTCCCATCGACGGTCGTGATCGGCCTGTCCATGCATGAAGGCGGAGATCATGAAAGCGCGATGCGCGAATCCGGAGCGGCTGCGTATCTGACCAAGGACTCAGCGGCCGAACAGTTGATCGAGACCATCTTGCGATGCCGGGCCGCGAGCCTGACGGGCACTGGTGCGTCCCTGTCACCATCCTCACTTTCGGAGCGACCGTGAGCGCGGATGCTGTCCAGAAATTCGACGGGGACCCGATCGTTCCGCTGGAGGTGCAGCGCTTTGTGCTGGAATGCATCAGTTCCATTGCACAGCTCGAAGCACTGATTATGATGCGCAACGCCCCGGATACCTGGTGGCCTTCCAGTTCCATGGCCGAGCGGTTATACATCAGCGAGCGGGCGTGCCTGGCGGAGCTGGATGCGCTGAAAGACCAGGGGCTCCTGCGTGCCGCGCAGGACGATATCGGCTGGCGGTTTCGCTATGCCCCGGCCAGCGGCGACCTGCGGGAGCTCGTCGACCGGCTCGTGTACTATTACGGCAAGCACCTCGTCGTGATTTCGAACTTGATCCATTCGAAGCCGCGCACGCGCCTTCACGAGTTTTCGGAGGCCTTCTCGCTCAAGAAGAAGGACAGCTGATGGTGCCCGCCGTCATCTACGGATTGTGCATGCTCACCGCCCTCATGTGCGCGTGGCTGCTGCTGCAGGCCTATCACAAGACGCGCTACCGCCTGCTGTTCTGGTGCAGTCTCTTCTTCTCCATCGCCGCCCTGAACAATGTCTTTCTGGTCGTCGACAAGTTGATCTTTTCCGACATCGACCTGACGGTGTACCGGTATGCCGTGGCGTTGCTGGGGCTGTTTGTACTCTTGCCAGGCCTGATTCTCGAACGAGAATGATCCGATGACACCGTTGGCACATGTGCTGCTGGGGGCCGTGATCATGGGGGACGTGATCGCAGGGCTGTTCTTCGTGCGGTTTTGGAAAATCACCGGCGACCGGTTGTTTCTCTTTTTCGCCGCCTCGTTCGTCGCGATAGCGGTCAGTCGCGTGGTGGTGGACGAGAACATTCCGCCGTTCGGATATGAGCCGCTTGGCTACCTGATCAGAATTCTCTCCTATCTGTTCATTATTTCCGGCATTCTGTACAAGAACACGGTCGCCAGTTCCGCCAGGATCCCGGCGTCCACGCCGCCGACCGCGGTGCCGCAGGAGTCTCTGCTGTGAAACAACTTCGACGCATTCGCGAATTGACCGACTTGACGATTCTCGCCTCCGACGGCGAAATCGGCAGCGTTCAGGAGGTCTATTTCGACGATCGGAATTGGGCGATCCGCTACCTGGTGGTGAAGGCAGGCGGATGGCTCTTGAGCCGGGAAGTGCTGCTGGCCCCGGCGGCCGTGTCTGGGATCAGTGACGCCAACCGGACGATGAAGGTGGCGCTGACCAAAGATCAGATCAAACGTGCCCCGCCGATCGAAGCCGCCAAACCACTGTCCCGCGACTATGAAGAGGCGTACTTCCACCACTTTCATTGGGCGCCCTACTGGGAGCCGGGACCTACGGGCTGGGGAAGCGGGGTGCCGTACCCGGAGACGCCGCCGTTGCCGATCGATACGACGCTTCCCGCCGATGCGCCGAAGAATCCGCATCTACGGAGCAGCACTGAGATCATCGGCTATGACATCCGTGCCACCAATGGCGCCGTAGGGCACGTCGAAGACCTGGTGATCGACGACGATACGTGGACGGTCCGGTATATCGAAGTCGATACGCGGAATTGGCTCCCGGGGAAGAAAGTGCTGCTGCAGACCATGCGCATCGACCATATCAGTTGGGCCGAACGCTCGGTCGCCGTATTGCTGAGTCAGCAGGCGATTCAATCGGCTCCAGCCTATGATCCGTCAAGGCTGATCACTCCCACTTACGAAGTGCAGCTTTTCAAGCATTACGGCACACAGGCGGCGTAGAAGCCGTCAGGCCATCCTACGCCTCGAGCCTCAGCCTCTCGCCAGCCCCGCCGGTCTCCTCTTGCGAGGGGACTGGATAGATCGACTCTGCCCAGGACAGGTTGTCCATCTCTGTATGAATGAAGCGCTATCTGGATCCCTAGCCAAGGCTTGCAAATCCAGCCTGTTCCAAATGCCTTCCAAGGACGCTGTCGTAAGTGGGTTTCCGGAATTATTCTTGCAGAACTTTCAGTAAGTCCAGAAACTGCGCGGTTTTTAGGAAGAGGGGCATGGCCGCGATGCAACGAACCTTGTCGAGGGAGCGGAATCATGAACGCAATCGCCTTGTTCTTGATGCTCGTCTTGAATGGCAATATGACATGTGGGGCGGAGCCGCCGGATCAAGCCACGATTGGCGATCAGGCGGTCCAGGTCCAAGTGTACGACTGCTATTGGAGTGAGCGGGCGAGCGCATCCCACCAGTTTGTCGTGATCTCTCCTGTGTGCCCCAACTATGTCGCTCAACCCATCCTGCTGAAGGAGGTTCACGCTCGTAAGGGCTGGGTGATGAATCGGTTCGGAGAGTTCTACCCGGCCACGATCAATATCGATATGATGGAGCTGTACTGGCCACACTGTTGAAGACATCGAGACGTGACGTCCGCGGAGTGTTCTCTCGTTTTTCTTCATGTTTTTGCTGAAACCGGGCAAAACTAGGGGTCTCCCTAGGGGTTCAGCCAATCCAAAACCCACTATAATTCTCTCGCTTCACCAATAACTTACGCGGTCTAAGGTTGCGCCAGACGCTCGGCCCGACAGAAGTCCGGCAAGGGAGTGATGTGACTTTCTCGCGAACGCCGTGAAAGAAGAATGAAGGGCAACGAATCGAGGGTAATCCCCACAGCGCTGAAACACCAGGGCATCGCCCTGATTGCCACCGCCATCGCACTGGCTTGCCGTCTTGCCTTGGACCCGTTCCTCGGCGATCACCTTCCGTATGTCATATTTTTCGTGGCTATCGCATTCACGACCTGGTATGCGAATCTGGCCGCCTCAGTGACTGCCACCGTGTTGAGTGGACTCGCCGCGGTCTGGTTCTTTGTCCCGCCGCGTTTTTCTCTGACCGTCAGTGACCTTTCCCAGCAGGTCGGACTGGTCACCTATTGTCTTGCTAGCCTGGCGTTTATTGCGTTCGGTCACGCAATGCATCAGGCACGGCAACGTGCCGAGGCACTCGCTCAAGGCCTGCGTTTGACAGAAGAACGACTTGCGCTGGCACAACAAGCATCACAGGTCGGCTCGTTCGACTGGAGCCTGGAAACAGGCATCAATACGTGGAGTCCTGAACTGTATACCATGTACGGGATCCGACCCGATGAATTTGATCACACCCAGGGAGCGTGGGAGCGGTATGTGCATCCGGACGATCGCGGCGACATGAGGCAAGCCGTCGAGCAGTCGCGCACGAGCGGCAAGGCCGAGGAGCGAGAGTTTCGCATTGTGCGACCGGATGGCGAGGTGCGCTGGTTGGTTGGCCGGTGGCGGTGGCTCAAAGACAAAAACGGACAACCGGTCAGACTGACGGGAGTGAACTTCGACATCACCGAACGGAAACGAAGTCAAGAGCAGGTGCAACGCAACGAACGGGAACTCGCAGACTTCTTCGAGCATGCGAGCCTTGGCATTCATTGGGTCGGGCCGGATGGCACCATTCTTCGGGTCAATCAGGCCGAACTCGACATGCTGGGGTACAGTCGGGAAGAGTTTCTCGGTCATGATATCGCCGAGTTTCACGACGACCAACCTGTGATCAAGGACATTCTGGAGCGACTGAGCCGCGGTGAAACGTTGCACGAGTATCCCGCCAGGCTCCGTTGCAAGGACGGCTCGATTCGAGACGTCCTGATCGATTCCAATGTGCGGTTCGAGAACGGCCAAGTCATCCACAGCCGCTGCTTTACCCGTGACGTCACTGATCGCAAGCGGATGGAAGACGCGCTGAAGCGAACGGACGAGACGCTCCGACAAAGCGAAGCACGGACGCGTGCGATTTTTGAATCAGCGCTCGATGCCTTGATTACGATGGATGCGGAGGGACGGATTCAGGATTTGAACCCCGCCGCTGAGCAGATGTTTGGATACAGTCAATCGCAGGCCATCGGGCGTACGGCCGCAGAGCTCATCATCCCGCCACATTTACGGGAACGTCACCAACAGGGATTACGGCGATATCTCGACAGCGGCGAATCGATGGTCCTGGGGCGGCGCGTTCAAATGCCGGCCTTGCGGGCCGACGGGAGTGAGATTCCGGTAGAGTTTTCCATTGCCGTGACACGACGGCCTGGCATGCCGCCGTTTTTTACCGCCTACCTGCGGGACGTCTCCGAACGGTTACGGTCAGAACGGGCGACGTCGCATCTCGCGGCCATCGTGAAATCGTCAGACGACGCCATCGTCAGCAAGGACCTCAACGGAATTGTCACGAGCTGGAACCAGGCGGCAGAGCGGCTGTTCGGCTATCGAGCGGACGAAATGATTGGTGAGCGGGTGATGAAATTGATTCCGCCGGATCGACAGGGCGAAGAGCGCAACATTCTTGACAAGATCTCCCGCGGGGAAACCATTGAGACGTACGAAACACTCAGGCGTCGGAAGGACGGGACGGATGTCCACGTGTCGATCACGATTTCGCCATTGTTCGACGGACAGGGTAGGGTGATCGGGGCGTCGAAGATCGCACGGGACACCACGGATCGAGTTCAACAGGAGTACGTGTTGTCGCAGAGTCGTGAGCGTTTGCGGCAAGCGCTGCAATATCAGGAAGCGGTGTTCAACAACATCGGTGAAGGGCTGTATACGACGAACAGGCAAGGCCTGGCCGTCTCGATGAATCGCGCAGCTGAACGGCTGTTGGGGTGGTCGAAGGAAGAGCTTATTGGGCGCAAGGTGCACGACGTCATCCATTACAAGTACCCGGACGGGAGGCCGTTTCCCTCGGAAGCCTGCGCAGACCTTCACGTGCTTCGAGAGGGCGTCACCCTCGTCAATCATGAAGACGTGTTCATTCGTAAAGACGGGACGTTCTTCGACGTGGTCTACAGCGTGTCACCCATCCGCTCTGGCGACGAGATTACCGGGCTGGTCATGGTGTTCCGCGACGTGACGGAGAAGAAACGCGCGGACAATGCGCTCAGGGACCGCGATCGGGCTCTGACATCGGCCAACGATGAACTGACACAGCAAAAAGTCGACCTGGCGGAAGCCAATAAGGAGCTGCAGAGCTTTTCCTATTCGGTGTCTCACGATCTGCGAGCGCCTCTGCGCACAATCGATGCCTATGTGCGCATCGTGGAGGAGGACCACGGTCCGGAGTTGAACGAGGAGGTGCGACGCTGTTTGGGCATCGTCAGACGGGCCGCAGGGCAGGCCGGTGAGTTGATCGACGATCTTCTGGAATTCTCCAGGCTGGGGCGAATCGGCATGGATATTCGTACCACCGACATGACAGAGATCGCCCGGGAAGCGGCCGAGGAGCTTACCTTGACGCAGAAGCGGCAGAACATCGATCTCACGATCGGCGATCTTCCGGTCTGCAAGGGCGATTGGCGCCTGTTGAAGCTCGTATGGATGAATCTCCTGTCGAATGCCTTCAAGTTCACGAGTGGACGGGAGATTACTCAGATTGAAGTCGGCTGGCTACCCGACGACCGGCAGGCAGAGGCATGCGTCTACTACGTGAAAGACAATGGAGTCGGGTTCGATATGAAATATGTGCACAAGCTCTTTGGTGTGTTTCAGCGCCTGCACTTGAAAGATGAATTCGAAGGCACGGGGGTCGGTCTGGCCATCGTTCAGCGCATCGTGCAACGGCACGGCGGCCGTGTCTGGGCGGAAGGTAAGATTAACGGCGGTGCGACGTTCTTTTTCTCCCTACGAAAGGCGATGCGATGAGCAATGAGATGGACATTTTATTGGTCGAAGACAATCCGGAAGACGTCGAGATTACCTTGCGCGCCTTTCAGAAGCATCATATCGCGAACAAAATTCACGTGGTGCGAGATGGGGAAGAGGCGCTGGAATGCTTGTTTGGCACCGGCCGGTATGCCGAGTGCAGCCCCTGCGAGAACACTCGCCTCATTCTTCTCGATCTCAAGCTGCCGAAGATCGATGGGCTGGAAGTGCTCCAGCGCTGCAAAACCGATCCACGGACCAAACACATCCCCATTGTCGTGCTCACGTCGTCGCGGGAAGAGGAAGATCTCGCGAGAAGCTACAACTACGGCGTCAACAGCTACGTCGTCAAACCAGTCGACTTCCCCCAGTTCAGTGACGCTGTTCGGCAAGTGGGACTGTATTGGATGTTGCTCAATCAAGTGCCCGCCGAATTATCGGCATGACCATGTATCGAAAGGTAGAAGGAGAGGGGGCTATGGCAACGTTGCGACTCCT